>CAYOUH010000016.1:0-12401 GCA_964407085.1 uncultured Candidatus Peribacteria bacterium
TTACCTACGCTCTTACTCACGAACAGTCCGTCGGTGGTGAGAATGCAGACACCCGCGCTGTCATAGCCGCGGTATTCCAGCCGCCTCAGCCCGTTGATCAGGATGTCCTTGCAGGGCTTATTGCCAATGTATCCGATGATTCCGCACATAGGTGAAAAGGGGGTTACGGGACCGGCTGTCTATGGTAGCGCCGTATTTGACAAATTCAACCTTTTTTATGCCAATGCTATAAATCAAAAGCGTGCAAACAAAAAACGCTGCGGAATGCAGATAGAAGATCAGGTGGAATGGAGCTTACTTCCTTCCCTGGAGACGGACCACGACTTTTCTGAGTGACGGGGGGAGAATTTTGGCGGCGCTTTCTTTTACCGTCTCGGCGATGTGGTACAGGGACTTCTGGTGCTCATCAAGTGCTTCCTTATACTGCACTTTCCCTTCCAGTAGCGCCTCAGCGGTTATGGAGGTTGCTTGCACGAAGCCAGCCGCCTTGAAATCATCCAAAGCGCGTGGGAAATGGTACTCGACACTGAGTACTCGGATGGGTTTCCCGATGACGTTCTTGAGCATATACGCGCAGTTCTCGGCATTCTCCTTGGTGTCTGTCGACAACGGCTCCACCGCCATCCGGTCCATCGCGATACCGTACGTTTCATGCACGAACCAGAGCATGCTTTCCGACTCCGTTAGGTGCTGGGGGTCACCGGCATTCCCCGTTGAGAACAAGACCTTCGATCCAGGTTCGGCCATGAGGATATCCGCTGCCGCTTGGGCGATGAGCTTGGTAGCCGGACTCATGCGGCCGAGTTTCGACGTTCCCTCGAAACGAATATCCTTCCGCTTTGCGAAAGTATCGAAGTTCTTCCCCAGTGCCACAAACCAATCCGCGTCGGGCAGGATTTCCAAACGTTTTTCCGGCTCGCTTGGCGCCCCTTCTTTCTCCATCGTATTTCGATGTTAAGCCTCGCCTTCGAGTTCCGCCCGCACGCGCTGCAGGACGCCGATGTTGTACGGATAGTTCATGCGCATGGGCCCCAGGATCCCCATCACGCCGCGGCCGTAGCCCTGGATCTGGTATTCCGTGGCGATCATGGCGCAGGACTTGATCTCGGGGATCACGTTTTCCCGCCCGATGAATACCTTCACCTGGCGGTCGATGTCGAGCTTGTCGAGCAGCCCCGTGAACGACGCCGTATCCTCCAGGACCTTTACCACCGTGTAGGCCTGGGCGGACTGCGAGAACTCGGGCTTCTTCAGGATATTCGCGAGTCCGAGGTAATACGTTTTCTTCTTGTCCGGCAGCACGGCGAAGCTCACGTTGTCCGCCACGCGCGCGATCAGGCTGACGGCGTGGTACACCTGATCCTCGACCTTGCGCTCGTCGATGGCGCCCCAGCCCTTCTCCTTTGCGATCTGCGCCGAGGGCACCTTGTCCATCAGCTCGTCGACGAATACGCGGAACCCCAGGTCGGTAGGGATGCGGCCCGCGGACGTGAACGGCTGGTAAATGAGTCCGAGTTCTTCGAGCACCGCCATTTCGTTGCGGATCGTGGCGGGGGAGACGTCCATCTTGTACTGGGCCGCGAGGTACTTTGACCCCACCGGCTCGGCCGAGTCGATGAAGCTCTCCACGATAGCCTTCAATATGAGGAAGCGGCGTTGCATCGTTTATGCCATGTTATGGAATACCTCATCCACGTCGTCGTGCTCTTCCAGCTTTCCGATGCAGGCGAGCACCTTCTCCGCGTCTTCCTCGCTGGCGATCTCCGTCTTGTTCGTGGCGAGGTAGGTCAGCGACGCGGCCTCGAACGCGATGCCCTTCGACTTCAGGTAGGCCATGACAGCTCCGAGCTTGGCCGGATCGGTCGTGATTTCCCAGCCTTCGTCCGTCCGTTCCACGTCATCCGCGCCCTGGTCGATCAGTTCCAGCTGCAGGTCTTCGGTGAGCTCCGCCTTCGTTTCGACCAGCCCCTTGCGTGCGAACATCCAGGCCACCGATCCGCTTTCCCCCAAGTTTCCTCCGGATTGGGACAGCAGGTGGCGCAGTTCGGCGACGGTCCGGTTCTTGTTGTCGGACAGGGTCTTGATGACCAATGCGACGCCGCTCGGACCATAGCCTTCGTAGAGGCTCTCCACGATCTCGGCGCCTTCCTTCAGTTCCCCGGTGCCGATCTTGATGGCGCGGTCGATGTTCGCGTTCGGCACGCCGTCCTTTTTCGCACGCTCGATGGCGCCCGCCAGGCTGGCGTTCATGGCGGGATCGCCGCCTCCGAGTCGTGCGGAAACGGTGATGATCTTGGCGTGCTTCGTCAGGGTCTTGCCCTTCTTTGCGTCCACGATGGCCTTGTGGTGCTTCGTGGTTGCCCATTTGCTATGTCCGCTCATGATGGTGTCGTTACGCCACGCATTGTACCCGCGTTCGCTTCTTTTTCCACCCTTCCTTGACCGCGCTTGCGAGAGGCCGTACCCTGTCTCTATTCCATCACCATTCCATGAAGAAATTCCTCGCCACCCTCGCCCTCCTTCCCGTTCTTGCTTCCTGTTCGCTCCCTTGGGGTGGCAGTTCCGCTTCTCCGGCCCCCGCCGCGGGCGGCACGTCGATCGTCGGCAAATGGAAACTCTCCGCCATGTCCCTGCCCAAACAGGAGGCCGAGATCGCTAAGCAGACGGCCGAGATCCAGAGTGCCTTCAAGTCCCAGGTCGAGGAAGTGGTCAGCAAGTCGACCGCCGAGTTCGGCGCCGATGGGAACTTCACGATCTCCGTCGCCGACGTCTCCACGAAGGGCACGTACAAGCTGAGCGCGGATGGAAAGACGATCACCACCACGATCCCCCAGGAGGGTGGCACGCCCAAGGGTGAGGACATCAACATCGTGAGCCTGACGAAGGAACAGATGGTCCTGCGCTCCGCGGTCGCTGCCGAGGACGGCACGACGGAAGAGCTCATCCTGACCTGGGTGCCGGCCGTATAGGGTATCCCTTATCGCGTATGGGAAAGGGAGATATGTCACCGGAAGAGATCCACCGTCGAGGTGGAATCGAGACGGTGAGAATCCATGTGGGCGGCCAAGCAGCGGAAGCATTATTGAATGAACACAGTGGATCCATCTTGTCGCTATACCGCCATATGTTGGCCGACATAAGGAAAGCGCATGGACTGACCTGGGAAGAAATGAAAGGAGCCATAGACGAAGCGGATGACGTGATCGAAAAGACCACGAATAAAAGCAATAAGACCCTCTTCCTAGAGGCGCTAAGGGATCTCGAAACCGTGACGAAGAAGGTCGAGATATTTCTAATGGAACCGATTCAGCGGAATGAATTGGCTAGGGATGAAGATGATGTGGATGATCTGACCGAAGAACAAATCGATCAATTCGTACAGGGGCAACTACTGGTTCCGCTAAAGAACGTGGGCTACGAATTGCTTCGACAGGTCATCTCCGACGCGAGGGATGAGGTTAGTGCTGAGATGAACAAGCAAATACTGGGCGTGGGGATGGGAAACAAGGAGCTGTATCTGGGTGCCCTAGAAAGGCTCCGGACGCTGAGATCGGAGGAGGAATCCAAAACAAGACCTTTTGTTAAAAGGCAAATAGCGGACCTGGCCTCTCACCTAAAAGGCTTCCTGCAAAACGTTCTTAAGGGGAAGTGACTTCTTTCCATCGAACAGTGGATCGAGGCCCAGCTTCTTCGCGTCCTTCAGCCTCCGCTCCATCCCACCCACGGCACGTACCATGCCCGTGAGGCCGACTTCGCCGATCGCGACGACTTTCTTCGGCAGAGGCTTCTGGGATTTGCTGGATGCGAGCGCGAGCGCGATGGCCAGGTCAGCCCCACGATCGTCCGTTCTGAAATCCCCAACTGTGCTTACGAACACGTCGAATCCGTCGAGATGGATGCCCGCATGGCGTGAAAGGACGGCCAGGATGATGTTGAGCCGGTTGATGTCGATGCCGCTCACCGTGCGCTTCGGATATCCGAATTTCGCGGGAGTCACGAGCGCCTGCACCTCCACGAAGAACGTCCGTGATCCTTCGCTGATGGCCGTCAGGCACGAGCCCACCGTGGGAACGTGCGACTCGGTGAAAGTCTCCGCCGGGTCGACCGCTTCCTTCAGTCCCTCCTCCGCCATCATGAACACGCCCGTTTCGTCCGTGGGACCGAAGCGGTTCTTCGTGGCTTTCAGCACGCGCACGGGGTTGGTCCGCTCGCCTTCGAGGAATAGGACCGTATCAACCAAGTGCTCCAGTACGCGTGGCCCGGCCAACGTCCCGTCCTTCGTCACGTGCCCGATGAGCAGGGTCGTGATGCCGTGTTCCTTCGCCACCCGCATGAATGTCTCGGCGGCATTTCGTACCTGTAAGACGCTTCCGGCCACACCACTGACGTCCCCGCTCGAGACGACCTGGATCGAATCGATGACGAGCAAATCCGGTTGTTCCGCTTCGGCAGTAGCCACGATGTCGGCCACGTCCGTCTCCGTCACCACGCGGATACCCGTTCCGGCTCCCAGCCGCTTGGCGCGATTGGCGATTTGCGCGGGGGATTCCTCTCCCGCGATGTAGAGCACTTTTTTCCCCGCCCGGGTCAGCGCGTCGCACAGCTGCAGTGTCAGCGTCGACTTCCCGATGCCCGGCTCGCCGCTGAGAAGCGCGAGCGAACCAACCGTGATCCCACCGCCGAACACGAGATCCACTTCGCCAATCCCGGTGCTCATGCGCTCGAAATCGTCCGTGCTTCCCGCGAGATCCTGCACGACGGCCACGCTGCCCTTCGTTTTCTTGGCGCCCTTCTTCTCCTCCGCCGGGGCGGCCTGCTCGACGTACGTGTTGAACTCGCCGCACTCGAAGCACTTCCCCATCCAGGATGGGGACATGGCGCCGCAGTTGGTACAGACGTAGGAGGAGCGGGATTTCATAAGGTTGATTCGTGGGGAGCTTAGCAAAATCGGGCTCAAAAGAAAGCCCCGTCATTCCGAGTGGAGCGAGGTATCGTCAGTTCAGGAGGTCCTTAGCCCCGATGACGATTCTTCGCTCTGCTTAGGATGCAAGCAGAGATCCCAGATCTCGTTGCACTGGTCCGGGATGGCACTTCGACAGCCATTCGTCCAGCGCTTGGCTTGGACTCATGGGCCGAAGGCTCAGTTGTACTTGATGCCTACGAGCGTGGAGTCGAACTTGCGTTCGTCCGTATTCTCGGCGGGCTTTCCCGTGTTGAACTCCGTTCCCTCGAACACGACATCGCGCAGGTAGGCGTACTTCGTCCGCAGGGCGGCGCTGGTAGGCAGGAGGGAGCGCAGGTAGTTGCCATGCCGCACGTAGAGCTCCGTCATTTCGCCGAATTCCTCGAACGCGTTCATCCGCGAGTATCCGGTCGCGAAATCGAGCCGCGTGGCATCGGCCTTCGCCACCTCCTCCGATTGCCACGAGACGGAGTAGAACGGGACGCTCAGGTCGTCCTGGGGGATGGTCACGCTCCCGTCCTTGAACGCCGAGGCTTCGAATCCTTCCCCGGACAAGAAGCCCAGATCGATGACGTGTCCCATTTCGTGGGCCACCACGTTGCACAGTTCCTCGTCGGACAGTGGTACGGAGTGGATGATGATCTGGCGTCCGTCGGACAGTGCGCGCGGGTTTCCCGCTCCCGCCTTGACCGTGATTTTCGTCAGGGGCTTCCGTAGCCTCTCGGGAAAGAGATCCAAGCACGCGGTGATGCGCCGTAGCTGGGAGAGGCGTGCTTCGACCGGCAACGCATCGTCGTACTGGAACGTCGGTCCACTCGCCACGCTGGCATGGAACACGAGACGTTCCGTACTTGGCGTTGCGAGGGGAACCTCGACGGCGGAAGCAGGGAGACTGCTCCACAGCCATTGGAGCGGAGAGGAATACAGGGCGAAGATGAGGCCTCCTTCAGGACTGCTGTGTAGAGGGCGATCATGCTCCGTTTGCACCGTTTGGCGGAGGGGGAGAACGATGAGAGCCGAGAGGATGAGGGAGGCGATGAGACGCGTGGATGAACGCATACGCTGTGGAGGGGTAGGGAAGTGCGTATGCGTCTGTGTTTTTTGGAAAAGGTGCGATATTAAACATAATTGCGATAATGTCAATAAAATATCTATACATCATTGTAGGGAGAGGGTTTGGCAAGCTCGGAACCTTGATAAACGTCCCTCTCCCGCTATAGTGGAGCCCTCGTTTCTCTCCCCATGCCTTCGTGCCGCGCCTGCGGCTGTCAGCCATCCTGTTCCGACTAACTGATCCGGTCCGTTCCGGTTTTCGTATGCCCGCCTACGCCCCCTTCGACTACCACCGCGTCTCCTCCAAGAAGCCCCCGCGCAAGAAGCCCCTCATGCACTCGCCGGAGCGCAAGCGTGAGAAACTCATGGCGACGTTCCGCTTCCTCGTACTGGCGGGCCTCGTGTTCGGCGGACTGGTCACCGTCGTGGGTGCGGGGTACGTATGGACGGTGATCAGCGACATCCCGGATACCAAGACGCTCGAGAGCCTCAACATCGCTCAGTCCACGACTATCCTGGATCGTGATGGCAATGAGCTTTATCGCATCCACGGGGCCGAGAACCGGCGCTATGTGCCGATCACCGAGATCTCCAAGAATCTCCAGGATGCGACGATCGCCGCTGAGGATACCAATTTCTACCACCATCCCGGATTCGACGTCTGGGGGCTCATGAGCGCGGTGAAGCAGAAGGTGCTCAATCCCGATACCCGCCTGCGCGGCGCCTCCACCATCACGCAGCAACTGGTTCGCGGTATCTTCCTCTCTCCGGAGCGGACCACCACGCGCAAGATCAAGGAAATCATCATCGCGACCCAGCTCGAGAGCCGCTACAGCAAGGACAAGATCCTGGAGCTGTACCTCAACCAGATCTCCTACGGCTCGAACTCCTACGGAATCGAGACCGCTGCGCAGACCTTCCTCGGCAAATCCGCCAAGGATCTCACTATTGCCGATTCCGCTATCCTGGCCTCGTTGCCCAACGGTCCCAGCTATTTCTCACCGTACGGCGAGAACCGCTCGCGCCTCATGGGAGAATGCAAGAAGGATGACGAAACCGAGGAAGAGGAAAAGCTGGTTCTCGTCATCACTGCACCCAAGAAAACCACGCTGCAGGTTTCCCGCGATGGCAAGAAAGCCGAAAACGTTTCCCTGAAGGCCGGCGAGAAGCGCACGCTGGAGGCTGACGCCAAGATCGGATTCACCCTCGCGGCCGCTTCGACGGTCACGGTGGAATTCAAAGGCGCGCCTTTGGATATTCCCGCGGAGAAGGCCTTCGAAATGACCCTGGTAACCGCGCAGGAACAGTTCGCCGCCAAGCGTCCCGAACAGCTAGCGGCCAAGAACAAATGCTCCTCGATGGATGATCCCGACTACGTCGACGGCCGCAAGGACTACGTGCTGCGCCGCATGCTCGCCGAGGGCCTGATCACCCAGGAGCAGGCCCAGCAGGCGTGGGAACAGGCCAATGCGACCAAGTTCCAGAAGTATCGCGAGTCGATCCGCTATCCCCACTTCGTCTTCTACGTGAAGGACTACCTGGAGGCCAAGTACGGCCAAGATCTGGTGGAGAAGGGGGGACTCCGCGTGAAAACGACCATCGATCCCCGCCTGCAGGACATGGCCCAGGAGATGATCGCCAAGAAAGTCCCCGAACTGCAGAAGAACTACAAGATGTCCAATGCCGCCCTCGTCTCCGCCAATCCGAAAACGGGCGAGATCGTGGCCATGGTCGGCTCGCGCGACTACTGGGACGAGAAGATCGACGGCAAGGTCAACATTGCCACCTCGCTGCGCCAGCCAGGATCGTCGTTCAAGCCCTTGATCTATGCCGCCTTCGTTGCCGCCGGGAACGGGGCGGGGACGGTGCTGTGGGACACGCGCACCAAGTTTGGCGACAAGGAGCCCGACAATGCCGATGGGTCGTTCATGGGTCCGATGCCCGTGCGCAAGGCACTGGCGTGGTCGCGAAACATCCCGGCGATCAAGGCCTATTTCCTCGCCGGTCAGGAGGATGTGATCCTCGACTACCTCAAGAATTTCGGGGTCGACCTCCTTACGCGTCGCGATCAGGCGAGGCTAAAGAACCCGACGTATTCCTATGGCTACCCCTTGGCTATCGGATCGGCGGAACTGCGCATGACGGACATGGTCCAGGCGTACGCGGTCCTGGCCAACGGTGGCATCCGCAAGGACCTTACCCCGATCCTCGAGGTCCAGGACAAGGATGGCAATATCCTCGAGCAACTCGACCAAAAGCCGGGTACCCAGACGATCGATCCCCAGGTGGCCTACGTGATCAATGACGTGCTTTCCGACCGCAATGCCCGGCCCGGTGGCTACTGGCGCGATCGTATCACCGTCCCGGGGAACCATGTCGTGGCGGTCAAAACCGGGACGAGCAATAAGCGTATCAATGATAAGCTCATCCTCCCCTCCGATAACTGGACCATGGGCTACTCCCGCTCGCTGGTGACAGCCATGTGGGGCGGAAATAACGACGGTTCGGCCCTCGCCGCCAATGCGTTCGACGTCAATACGCTGGCGAGCACGTGGCGCGATTACATGGCCAAAGCCTTGGAAGGGAAACCATCCGAACCCTTCGAGAAGCCCGAGGGAATAACAACCGCCACGGTAAGCCTCGTTTCGGGACTCAAGGCAACCGAGAACACGCCTGCCAACCTGCGCGTGACCGACATCTTCCCGAGCTTCGGGGTGCCGCAAGAATACGACGGTTCGCTGAAGGTGGTGAAGGTCGATACGCGCAACAACCTGCTGGCCAATGAGGACTGTCCCCCGGCGTTCGTGAAGGACTATTACGTACTGACCGGTAGCCTGCCCGAGAAGAAGTTCGGCTGGCAGGAGTCGCCCTGGACGTTCTCCGGGGAAGGGAATGAATCGAGTATCCTGCCCAAGGCACCGACCGAAACCAGTCCCCTCTGTACGCCGCGTTCCGATGACCAGAAACCTTCGCTATCGATCGTCTCGCCACTGTCCTTCGGTCAGGTGACCAAGGGGCAGATCACCGTCGCGGTCCGCGCGGCCTCGGCTGCCGGAGTCGAGCGCGTGGAGTATTTCCTCGATGGTAACCCGACGGTCACCTCGCGCGGCGCTCCCTACACCGGCATCTTCGTGGTGCCGCTCAATGCGGCGGTCAATTCGGTCCACACCATCCGCGCCGTCCTCTACGATGCTGCGGGGTTCACGGCCGAGGCCTCGGTGGACGTCACCGTGACCGATTCCGACACCAGTCCTCCACAGGTCTCCTTCCTCTCTCCCGCCGATGGTGCGACGGTTCCGTTGGGCTCCGCCCTGGACGTTGTCGTGGATGCCTTCGATGATACGAGCAGCATCCGCTCCGTCGATATTTCCATGAACGGAACGGCGGTGGGGAGTTCCAAGCGTCCGCCGTACTCCGTCTCCTTCACCCCATCTGCCAAGGGCTTTTCGGCCGGACCCGCGACCTTGACGGCGCGCGTGGTCGATCGCTTCGGCAACCAGCAGGAGGCTTCGATCCGCGTCACCCTGGTAGACGGTGGTTCCCAGCCGACACCCACTGCGGAAGGAGTCTCATCTGTGCGCATTACGCAGCCTGCTGGGGGAGCAACCCTCACTGCGAACCGCTCGCACGAGATCAGGGTACTTAGTAAGGGGGGAGAGAATCGCAGTGTCGAAGTCACCGCTACGAACGGAGGGCAGACGGTCACGATCCAAAAGGTGACCGGGATCGCGGAAGACGTGGACAACGTCGTAGTGTTTTGGCGTCCGAAGAGCGCTGGTACGTACAGTCTCATAGCCACTGTCCGGCTACCAGATGGCTCTACGGTCTCCAGTGAGTCCACCACTGTTACCGTGCAATAAGCCAACCCTGTCAAACCCATTGCTTTGACCCACTGCGTACCCCCTAGGTAAACTGTCACGAAGCCTAGCTTCAAAACTATTTTTCTTACTTACTCCTCTCTCACTCCTATGAACGAGCGCACCACTCCGGGCATGGCCGGCCTCACGCCCCTCCTGCTCCTCCTGATCCTCGCCTCCAACGTCTGGATCGGCGTCACCGTCCAACAGGGCCTCGGCGGCGGGTCATCCGCGCCTTCCGCCCCGTCCGCTGCTGTTACGCCTGCTCCGGCAGCTCCCGGAGCCGCAGCCCCTACGCCTGATGCCAACGCCCAGGCTGCCAACGTGAAGAAGCCGAGCAAGGATGATTACGTGAAGGGCAATGCCAAGGCCGAAGTTTCGATCATCCAGTACTCCGACTTCCAGTGCCCCTTCTGTATCCGCGCCGTCCCCACGGTTCAGCAGCTGCTGAATGATTACAAGGGCAAGGTTAACTGGATCCATCGTGAGTACCCCCTCCAGTTCCACGAGAACGCCCGTCCGGCTGCTATCGCCGCCCTGTGCGTAGGGAAGCTCGGAGGTTCTGAAGCCTTCTACAAGTTCGCCGATGCCGCCTATGCCAAGGGTGCGACGGATCCGAACGTGATCGCCCCTGCCAACCTCCCGGCCCTGGCCAAGGAAGCCGGAGTGAACGAGGCCAAGTGGAAGTCCTGCTTCGATGCCAAGGAGACCGAGGCCCGCGTGACGAGCGACATGGCAGAAGGAACGGCTGCCGGAGTGAACGGGACTCCCGGCTTCATCCTCATCAACAACAAGACCGGCAAGGTTGAATCCATCGCCGGAGCCCAGCCGATCGCTTCATTCGAGGCCGCTCTCGGTAGGCTCGGAGTGACCAAATAAGGTCCATCCCCATTGCCGCTTGTGCAATACGATCCCCCTTCCGACAACCTCGGAAGGGGGATTTTCGTTTCCAATCCTCCACTCCTTGGGTACACTGCACGGGAACCTTTCGTACCGTCCCAGTAACAACGTCTTCGTCATGAAACGCACCATCCAGGTCATCCTCGGTCTCGCCATCTTCGTCGGCATCGTCTTCCTCGCCTTGAACAACACCGGTTCTTCCTCGGGGACCCCGGCTACCGATCCGCTGCAGGTACGCGCCGAAGACTGGACCAAGGGCACCGCGACGGCCCCGCTAACGATCATCGAATACGCCGATTTCCAGTGCCCCGCCTGCCGGGTCTACAGTACGTGGGTGAACGCCCTCGCTACCGACTACTCCGGCAAGGTGCGCATCGTGTACCGCTACTTCCCGCTACCGTCGCATAAGCATGCCCGTATCAGTGCGCAGGCCGCCGAGGCTGCGGGCCTCCAGGGCAAGTTCTGGGAAATGCACACACTGCTGTTTGACAACCAGGATACCTGGTCTGACATGTCGGATCCTAAACCGACATTCGAGGAATACGCCACCAAGATCGGATTGGACATGGCGAAGTACCGTACTGATTTGACCTCTTCCGCAGTCGAGGACCGCGTCAGTGATGACTATAACCTCGGAGTGCGCATGCGCGTCAATGCCACGCCCACGCTCTTCCTCAACGGGATCAAGGCGGATAGCCCGCGTGACTACGAATCGTTAAAGAAGCTCGTCGATACGATGCTGCAGGCGGGGTAGGGTGAACGCTATTCCTTGCCTTCTCTCGGCAGTGCCTTGGCGTGGCTCGTTTGTTTGAGGAACATGAGGATCCCCCGTGTGCTCCGGAAACGGACCAGTCCGATGATGCCGACGACCAAGCCACTCGAGGCCAGTAATCCTCCTACGACCAGGCCCAGGGTGTCTTTTTGGAAATGCAGCAGTGCAGCTCCGGCCCCGACCATGGCCAGGGCGGTTCGGACGTAGGCCAAGAGCAGGCGCTCATTGGCCATCGACGTGCGATCCGCTGCCAAATAATCGCGCAGGATCATTTCCTGATCGTAGTATGGTTTTTGCTCACGGGCCAAGTCATCGATCGTCACCTTGGGATGAAAAGTCGGGAGGAGGTGCATGGGTTCGTAACTGCGCTGCCATCTTTCTCCGAACTATACTCCCTTCGCTTGGAATGTAAAATTTTCCTTTCTTTGGCCGCCACAGGGGGATTTTCCTTGCAGCCCATCAAGTGCGTCCCTATAATCTTCCCGTTCCGCATTTTTCCTGCACCGACCCCATACCCTCCCATGACCCACGACCAGAAAAAACAGATCATCGCTAAGTTCGCCACGCACGAAGGGGACACCGGTTCCCCCCAGGTCCAGGTTGCTATCCTGACCTTCAGGATCAACATGCTCACCGAGCACCTGAAGGAGCACAAGAAGGACAACCACAGCCGCCGTGGCCTCCTGCTCATGGTCGGTCAGCGCCGCAAGCTCCTCTCCTACCTGGAGAAGAACGACAAGGAAGCCTACAAGAAGCTCGTTGAGGAACTGGAGCTCAGGAAGTAGTCCTCGTCCGTCTACCAACAAGCTGTTCCCATTGTCTCGCGTGGTGCATTTTGCTATGCTCCCGACACTTT
>CAYOUH010000017.1:0-318 GCA_964407085.1 uncultured Candidatus Peribacteria bacterium
AGCGGGTAGCACGCAAGAAATCGAGCGCGAACAAGCGCATCCGAATCTCCATCCAGTCCTCCGTCCTCGGACGCTACCGCGCCATCGCCTACGCCGCGCTCGTGTCCGTCACGCTGATCGCTGCCGCGTACCTAGTGTTCTTTTCCGGATTCTTCACGGTCGCTGCCGTGTCCGTGCAGCGGGATGCCCTCACTACCAGCGTGCCCCTGATCCAGAGCGCCTTGTCCGACGTGGTGGGGCGCAACCTGCTGCTCGTGAGCTCCGGGGCACTCGAAGAGCGGCTGTATAGTGCCTTCCCCGAGGTGAAGGCTTTCGAAG
>CAYOUH010000017.1:328-12278 GCA_964407085.1 uncultured Candidatus Peribacteria bacterium
AAGTCGACAAGCTCCTCCACCGGACGATCAAAGTAACGATCACCGAATATCCCGTCGTGGCCAAGCTGCGCGAGCAGACCACGGGCACCGTCTGGCTGCTGAACGAAATCGGCCAGGTGGTGAAGAAGGAGAGCCCCGCCACGCTGCCGATCATCGATTACCGCAATGCCTACCAGTTCCCGTTCTCCGACGTGGAGCAGCAGTTCACGGCCCTGACCCACCTGCAGGACGGAGCCATCGCCCTTGCAGCCAAGGATGTGCGGTTCATCTTGGAGGCCAATGAACATCTGAGGACGAAGTTCTCCATCGGATCGAAAGAGATGCCGTTCTATCCCCTCGAACGTGAGCTGCATATCCATACCGATCGCGGATGGCAGGTGTGGCTCGACATGGACCAGGACGTCGCAGCCCAGCTCGATCGCCTAGCCATCACGGCCGGGCAGTTCAATGCCGCCTCGTCGCGCCTCGCGTATGCTGACCTGCGCGTGAAGGGGCGCATTATCTACTGCCTGCGGGGCGATGCCTGCGATCGGGTCGAGGATAAATAACCCCGCTGCCGTGCGAACTCCATCGCTCCTCCGTGCCACCATCCTCGTTTCCGCCGCGTCGCTCGCGAGCAGGCTGTTGGGATTATGGCGGGAGAATCTTCTCGCGAGCCGTTTCGGGGGATTGGGCGAGGGGCATTTGGATGCCTACTACGCGGCCTTCCGCGTTCCGGATTTCCTGTTCAACATCGTGATCCTCAGTGCCGGGTCCGCCATCTTCGTGCCGCTGTTCGCCCGCGCCGTGCGCGATGGTGATGATGCGACGAACGAGACGGTGTCGAACGTGATGAACGTATGCATGACGCTCCTCGTCGCGGTCACGCTCGTGTGCTACCTCTTCCTGCCCTGGTTGTCCGACCTGCTCCCTCCTGGCTTCGATACAGCGAAAAAGGCCGAGACACTATCATTGATGTATCTGATGTTGCTCAGTCCCCTGTTCTTCGGACTGTCCAGTATCCTCGGCAGCTATCTCAACGTGCGCAAGGACTTCACCTCTTCGGTGCTTTCCCCGGTCGCGTATAACCTCTCGCTCATCGCCGGGATCCTCTTCCTGTCTCCCTCCCTCGGAGTCCGCGGCGTGGCGTGGGGAGTCGTGGTCGGGAGCCTTCTGCACGTCGTCGTCCAGCTTCCCGCCCTGCGCCGGTTCCACTTCTCCTACCACGCCATTTGGCAACCGGGAGCACAGTACCTGCGCTCCGCCGCGCGACTCACGCTTCCCCGGCTCTTCGGCATCGGCGCCACGCAGCTCAACCTCACGGTCGATACCGTCGTGGCTGGAATGCTGGCCTCGGGGAGCCTGACGGTCCTGAGCTGGGTGCAGAACATGCAGTACCTGCCGCTCAGCCTCATTGGCATCTCCGTTTCCATCACCGCCTTCACCGTGCTCTCCGATCAGGCCGCATCTGGTGATCTGGAAGCTTTCCGAGCCACGCTGCAGCGTAATCTCCTGGCCATCCTCCTGCTCATCGTCCCCGCTACGGTCCTGTTTCTCGTCCTGCGCGTACCCGTCGTGGACCTGGTCCTCAACTACGGCAAATTCGCTGCCGTTCCCGAGAATCTTTCGGCCGCCTCCGTGGCGCTCCTCGCCTATGTCGTGAGCCTTCCTCTCCAGGCCATGATTCCCCTGCTCACCCGTGCCTTCTACGCCCTACAGGATACCCGTACGCCCGTCGTGGCCGCGATCTTCGGTGTCGTCGTCAACGTCGCCCTGAGCTATCTTCTGGTCCTGCGCATGGGATGGGGTATCGCCGGATTGGGGATGGCCTTTAGCACCGCGACCCTTGCGAACGCTGCGTACTTGTTTGTGCGGCTTGATGGCAGGGTAGGGTTGTCTGTCTCTGCTTCCTTCGGAGCGAAATTCATCCGTATCCTGCTGTCCGGTGTACTGATGGGCTTAGCGGCATACGGCATCTCCATCGCGAGTGTTGGGCTCCTTCCGTCTGGCAAAGCCTCATCTGCCATCATGATCGCCATCGTTTCCTTCGTGGGTACCTTGGCATACTATACCGCCACCCGTTCACTGGGATTGGTCCGGGGGTACCATCCGCAACTATGATCCGTTCTCTCAGGAAGCGATTGGGAATGCTGCTGCGAGGGGCCAAGGGCTACCTGCTTACCCGACGGGAAACCATGGCACCCATTCCCCCTGGCCTTTTTTCGGAAGTGATCGGCACGTCGGTAGGAGGGAGGGAGATCGTGTCCTATACCATCGGGAACGGTCCGCGGGTCATCACCTTTTGCGGAGCCATCCATGGGAACGAGGTAGGAACGGCGAAGCTCATTCGTCTCCTGATCGTCTCCCTGAATGCGAAGCAGGAATGGCATGCGGATTTCACGTTCCACTGTATCCCGGTCCTCAATCCCGATGGCTACATCATGGCCCTCGCTCGTCCCGACTACGGTAATGGTGGCCGCATCGGCCGCTTCAATGCCAATGGTGTGGATCTCAACCGCAATTTCCCAACCCAGGACTTCGCGTCTACCTCGGTGTGGTCGCATGGCAAAGGATACGCCGAAACCACGGAAGTGTTCTGTGGAGCGACTCCCGGATCGGAACCGGAGAATGCTGCGTTACGTTCCTTCCTGGGGGCGTGAGAAGGTTTCCCTGCTATGGATGTTCCACAGCGTCGCTTCCGATATCATGGCCAGCCATGATGCCCCCACCGAAGCTTTGGCCGGCCTGTTCGCCCGAGTAACGGGTTTTCGCCATGCAACGCATGCGGAGTGGCAGACGCTGCACCAAACCGGAACGGCCAAGGGGTGGTGCGAGGAAAACGGCATTGCCTACTTGGAGTCCGAGGCCAGTGAGCGCTGGGGGTCGGACTGGAAACGCCAAAAACCGGGCATCGTCGCGGTACTGCATGCCTTGGCGCTTTAGACGCGGGACCTATTCCTTGGCCAACGGCCGGAGTTCTTCCAGTTCCTTCTCGCGGCTGGACAGCACCTGCTCCACCAAATCGGACAATGCCGCACCGCTCGCAGTCTTCTGGGCGTGCTTGGCCGCCGCTATGGTTTCCTCGTTGTATGCGATGGCGGTTTCGGCGTACTGCTTGATAGCATCGCCTGCCGATAGGCCGTCGAGGTTCACGAACGGCGTGGGACTGGTGATGTTGACCGGGTAGATGTTTCCCGTCCAGGACCGGTACAGATCCTGTGTTTGCTTGGCTTCCTTTATGCGCTGGGACTGGATGCGGCCGAACGTCTCATTCACCGGCAAATCGTTCGTGATCTGGCGGATGGTCGAAGCAGCGACGATCTCCCCTATGTCGCGCGGGATCATGTAGGCGGCGAACGAGGGACCGTCCGTGATCGATGCGAACCGCTCCTCGCTGCCACTCGTCGTGGAGAGGGAGCAGCTGGAAAGGATGAATGGGAGGGCGACGAGGACCAGGGATTTTCGCATCGATGTGGGTGTGAGGGAACGCGGCGATTATAGCCTCGCCCCCTTGAGCCGCAAGGAATTGGCCACGACACTCACGCTCGAAAGGGCCATGGCCATACCCGCGAAAACGGGATTGAGCAGGAAGCCGAAAGACGGATACAGGAGGCCAGCTGCCAGTGGGATCCCCACGATGTTATAAGCGAAGGCCCAGAACAGGTTCTGCCGTACTACGCGTAGGGTGGTCCGTGCCAGGCGCAGGGCTGCAGGAACCTTCGATATGTCCCCCGACAGTAACGTTATACCCGCCGATTCGATGGCAACGTCCGTGCCGGTCGCCATGGCGATGCCTACGTCCGCCTGGACCAATGCCGGGGCATCGTTGATCCCGTCCCCGACCATGGCGACCCTCCTGCCCTGCGATTGGAGGCCTTTCAGGGCCTGCGCCTTGTCTCCGGGCATGATTTCGGCCATGACCTCAGTGATGCCGACCTGTTCCGCGATCCATTCGGCAGCCCGGCGGTTGTCACCCGTGACCATGACGCTACGGATGCCCATACCATGCAGGCGCTCTACTGCAGCGCGGGCTTCGGGTTTGACCGTGTCGCTGATGGCGATGTGCCCGATCGGTTGATCTTCCACCGTGACGATGACCACGGTCTTGCCCTCACCTTGTAGTCGCAAGACCTCCTTGTCCTCGGTATCCGCTCCAGGCTTGCGGACCGCTACGGTCCTGCCGGAAACGCGGCCCTCGACGCCTACTCCTTCGGTCGCATGGAAGCCCTCGACCGCCTCGATGGAAACGTTGCCTTCCCGGGCGCTTGCCAGGATGGCCTGCGCGAGGGGGTGTTCCGATCCCGCCTCCACGGCCGCGGCCAATGCCAAGAGTTCATCCTTCGTGGTACCCGCAACGGAAACGACGTCGGTCACGTGCATCTCACCGCGCGTGATGGTTCCGGTCTTGTCGAACACCACGGTATCGACGGAGCTGAGCCGTTCCAGTGCTTCCGCATTTTTTACCAGGATGCCATGCTGTGCCGCCCGCCCCACCCCGACCACGATGGCTGTCGGGGTAGCCAGTCCTAGGGCGCACGGGCACGCGATGACGAGCACCGAGAGGAAGGCGAAAAGCCCGTACGAGAGGGCTGTCGAGAACCCGAGCGGGCCGCTCCCGACCAGGAGCCACAGGCCCAGCGACAAGCTGGCGATCACCAAGACGGTCGGTACGAATACCGCGCTGATGCGGTCTGCCAGGCCCTGGATCGGCGCCTTGGATCCCTGGGCGTCGGCGACCATCTGGACGATCTGGGACAGCACGCTATCCGCCCCCACCTTCGTCGTGCGGACCCGCAGGAGTCCCTGCTTGTTCATCGTGGCTCCCGTGACCGTGTCTCCTACGCTCTTGTCGACCGGCATGGATTCTCCCGTCAGCATCGACTCGTCCACGGCAGAACTGCCCTCCTCCACGATGCCATCCACGGGGATCTTGCCGCCTGGCTTCACAATGACCAGGTCTCCGACCAGCACCAGCGAGGTCGGGATCACCACCTCCTTTCCTTCCCGGATCACGGTCGCTGTTTTTTCCTGCAGGCCGATCAGCCGTTCGATGGCCGCTCCGGTCCTCAGCTTCGACTTGGCTTCCAGGTATTTCCCCAGGAGCACGAATCCGATCACCACGATCGTGACGTCGAAATAGGTCTCGCTCCCGAGGCGCAGCCATTCACGGACAGGGGGAAACAACGTGATGACCGAACTGTAGCCCCATGCCGCGAACGTCCCGATGCCGATCAGGGTGTCCATGTTGGCCTTTCCGTGGCGCACGAAACGTGCCAATCCGGAGAGGAAGGGCTGACCCACCCAGAACAGCACGATGGAGGAGAGTAGGAACAGGACCTTGTTCCACAGTTCCATCGGGATCGGGAAATTTGCGACCGAGATGAATGTCCCGGCGGCGATTTCCCACATCATGGCAGCGAAAACGAGCAGGGCGATGGGCAACGCAAACTGCACGTGGGAGAGCTGACGCTGCAGATCGCGCTCCTTTTCCTGCTTACGGTCCGGCGCAGGGGCGGTGGAGGTGTCCTTCTGGACATCCTTGGGGATCAGACGGTACCCGAGCGTTTCCACTGCCGCGTTGAGGGTTTGTACGGGTACGGGATCGGCGGCGAATTCCACGCGGGCTTCCTCGGTGGCGAAATTCACCTGGAGATCCTTTACGCCGGGAACCTTACCGAGTTCCTTGGTGATGATTGCCGCGCAGCTGGCACAGTGCATGCCACTGACGGCGTAGGTGGTAGGCTTCATGGGAATAGGGAGGGGGAAACGGGTAGGGGAGGAGAGAGTTATACGCCGTACCACGTCTTGCGCATTTCCTTGAGCTTCACGATACCACCGCTCAGGAACGCTTCCACGCCATCGGCATCATTGAGGATCTCCGCCCGGCTCGACTTCGTCCGGATTTCCTTGGTCATACGGATGCCATCCTCGTGGTGGCTGATGAGCGCGTTGAGGAAGCGTAGGTCGAACTTGTCATCCACCGGACCCAGCTTGGCAGGGATCGGATCGCGTGCCGTGCGGGTGTCGCTGTACCATTCCTTCTTCCAGGCATAGAGTTGGGCGATCAGTTTCGGCTCGCCGGCGAGGATGTCGACTGCGAGCCCCGATATCTCCGGTCGTGTGCTGGCCTTGGCTTGCTCGGCCAGGAGCATGGCCCCTCGGTGGTGGGCGGCCATGGCATTGACGTATCGTAGGTCGATGAGTCTGTCAGCCCGGCCCAGGTCCATCCCCTTGTCGTACATGGTTACGGAATACTGCGGTGTCAGCCAGGATCCGATGCCGATGCCGACGATGGCGGACACCGCGGCGAGCGAGAGGGCCAGTGGCCAAGAGGTGCGGTTCATGGGAAGTTGAGGAAGAAAATGGATATAGAGATTTTCGTGAAGGTGATTCGAATACCTCTACCTGGGGTATGGGTTATGAGAACGGTAAATGAAAAGTGGAGTCATATGCAGGTGGGCTACTGGAACTCGACGTCGAAATGGTACATTCCCATACTGCAGGTCCCCGAGAGCTTCGTGCCGGGCGCCTGAGGCGGGATGACGATGTCGGTGTTCCCACTGGGAGGTAGCATCTCCTGGACCCCCAGGGAGGGGATGAGGAATGCTGACGAGCAGTCAAAGGTACTGTTGGTCTTCACCCGCAGTGTCGTGGGCATATTGGCCTTGGCCGCCTGGACCTTGGGGAAATACCCGCCCTTCGCCGTGAGTTCGATCATCTGGGCATTCGCATCGGGAACGTTAGCTACCGACCCACCGGGCGCTGACGACTGCTTGGACCCGCTGATGGCGATGAGGAAGAGAACGAAAGCGACGAAGATAATTCCACCGATGCTGTATTGCGTGCGTGCGGTCATGACAGGAAGGGTTTAGAAGCTGAAGACCGGAGGAAGGAGGCCGATGGCGACCAAGCCGCCGTAGAAATTGAGCAGGGAGAAGAGGATGACGATGGTACCAGCCGCCTTGAAGAATATTCCCCGGTGCTTGCCTTGGGCAACGTTACCGGTGCCGAAACTGAGCAGGGCCAGAACGGGCAGGGTGCCGAGTGCGAAGGCGAGCATCGTCAGGGCTCCCGCGAGGGGGCTGCCCGTCGATAGGGAATATACCTGCATGGACTGCGTGCACCCGCAGGGCAGGAAGAACGTGGCGGCTCCAATGACGAAGGGGGCGTATCTGCCGCTGAACTTCGACTGCAGGGCTGCGGTGGAGAAAAACCTCGGCATGCGCAGTTGCCATGATGCGCTGGATGGCCAGATATCGAGGAGATTAATCCCCATCAGGATCATGACGATGCCGATCGCGAGGCTGAGAACGAAGCTGATAGTGGGGGTCAGGACGAATGCGGATCCGAGAAGTCCGATAAGCCCTCCCAGGACGAAGAACCCGATGAGCCTCCCGAGATGGAACGAGAAGTGGGGTATGTTTCCCGCGGCCTGCTTCCCGTAGTTGGCCGACATGCTGAGCACTAGTCCGCCAACGACTGCCATGCACGTCGAGAGTGATGCCACGATGCCGATCAGGAACGCGACGGGTAATGTGACACTGTCGGCCTGGACGAGATTCACGACTCCTGCCTTCTGCAGCGCAAAGAACGCTATGACGACGATGAGCGCGATCGGGAGAGCGGCATAGAATTCCTTCCACTCCACTCCTTTCTTCTCGGGATGCGTGGCGATGGCATAGCCGTACCCCTCCACGTGGGGAGTGAGGAGCTGGGCCAAATGCTCGTCATCGACGTCGAGTGCGCAGGAGCACTCCACGGTACGTTTATCCAAATGTGCTTTCACGCCGCTGACTCCTTCGATGGCGGCCAGCTTGTCCTCGATCAGCATCTCACAGGCGGCACAGTGCATGCCGTGGACGTAGAGGGTGCGTTGTTCGGCCATGGGAAAAAAGGTTATTTCGTGGCTACGCTGCACACCTGTAGCAATTCCTTCACGAACTTCGCCCGGACCTTCTCGTCCTTGGCATTGAGGTCCTTGGCCCCGCAGGATTGCAGGTGGCTCTCGAGGATCGTCGAATTCATACCCTTGAGTAACCCGATGGCGGCGTTGACCTGCTGGGCGATATCGATGCAGTAGCGGTCATCCTCGATCATCTTGGAGATGCGCAGGAGTTGGCCTTGGGCCTTCTTCAGGTTGAGGGTGAGTTTGCTGGAGTAGGAGGGGATCATGGGTGCGTGAAAATATAACCTTGACCTATGGTACAGGTATCATAGAACGAATGCAAGAGTACTCACTTCTCAATAAATGATCGGTACTCTTCAGTACGAACATGAGAGAATGAATGACATGATCGAAGAATTCGCGGCGGGAATCGTTGCATCAGTTCAAGCGAAGCAACTACTTCTAGCTAAACAGAAGGAGAAAATTCCTCTGGACCGTATTGTGGAAAACGTCATCCGCGCCATTAAAGCAGACCTCAAACGGCAGAGTTCTTACCTGTTAGACGAAGAAGAACACAGGATTCGAAGGCACGTCTGGCAACTGTTAGGAAGCTAAACCTCACTTCCCCACGGCCTTCTTGATCGCGTCGAGCACTTCGTCCATAGGGACGATATTTTGCGTGCCCTTCACCATGTCGCGCAGGATGGCCTTGTTGTCGCGCACCTCGATCTCGCCGATGATCAGCGCCAGGGGGGCGCTCAGCCGGTTGGCGACGTTGAGTTGGGATTTCAGGCTGTCCTTGCCGAACGATGAGCGGACCTTGAGTCCCTCTTCGCGTAGTTTTCGCACCAGGGGCATGCAGGTTTTCTTCGCCCCCTCGCCCAGCTGCAGCACGAACAGGTCGATCTGGTCCTTGTCCAATACGCCGAGATTGACCTCATGCATCAGCATCACCATGCGCTCCATGCCTAGGCCGAATCCGGAAGCGGGCGTGGGAGGGCCGCCGAAGTATTCGACCAGGCCGTCGTAGCGGCCTCCGCCCCCGACCGAGAGGTGGGACAGTTCGGGGTTCGTCGGGACGAGCTCGAATACCGTGCGGGTGTAGTAGTCCTGTCCCCGGATCAGCTTGGGGTTCTCGACGTAGGGGACGCCCAGGGCATCGAGATAGGCCTTCATTTGTTTGTGGAAAAGCTTCGCTTCCTCGCTCATCACGTCAGTCAGCTTCGGAGCCATGGAGGCGAGCAGCTTGCAGTCCTCCTCCTTGCAGTCGAGCAGGCGCAGGGGGTTCGTCTTCAGCCTCCGCTGGCAGGTCTCGCACAGCGACCGCTCCTTGCCAGAGTAGAAGTTGGTGAGCTGCTCGATGTACTTCTCGCGGTCCTTCGGGTCGCCCATGGAGTTGATGCGGATCTCCAGGTGCTCTGCGAGGCCCAGGTCGCCCATGATGGCCCAGGCGAGTTCGATCACCTCCGCGTCGATGGCAGGATCGGATTCGCCCATGATCTCCACGTCGCACTGGAAGTGCTGTCGGAAGCGCCCCTTCTGCGGGCGATCGTGGCGGAAGACGGCATCAATGGAGTACAGCTCCACCGGTTGGGGCAACTGGCTCATACCGTGCTGGATGTAGGAGCGCACGATCCCGGCGGTCAGCTCTGGGCGTAGCGTCAGCTCGTGGTCTCCTTGGTCACGGAAGGTATACATTTCCTTCTCCACGATGTCCGTGGCTTCCCCGATCGCGCGGCGGAACAGGTCGGTACTCTCGAGGACGGGAGTCGTGATGCGCTTGATCCCCCTCGCGCGGCAGCGCAGGCGCATGGAGCGGCGGATGGCGGAGAAGTAGCGTTGCTCGTCGGGCAGGATGTCGTGCATGCCGGTCACGCTCTGGAACTGCATGAGAAGGGGTTAGGCAGGGTATACCGGCCATTCTAGGGGGCAAAAGGGAGTACCACAAGGCGAAACGCGTACTCCCCCCGCTTCCGATGCCGAAAAGTACCATGCAACGGATCGTCCGCCGTGCAACGCGTTTTCATGGTAGGGCCTGCCTCCGCTGCGCTATAAGATGGGCAATCCTTCACTCTCACCCATGACTGGCACCCTCTCCAGGAGGTCCATCCTCCTCGCTTCGTCCGTTCTCGCCCTCCTCGCGTATGGGATGTTGTCCGCGCAGGCCGCCACTCCGCTCGTCGGCCAGGCATCGGTGACGAAGACCGGATCGGGAGCGACGAACGAGACCATCGTGATGCCCGTCTTCGATATCGGGGCTGCCACGGTCACCTCGTGCGAATTCAGCCTCGATGGGGGGTTGACCTGGGCCAGTGGTGGGCAGTCCAATTTCAAGACCTCCGCAGCCGGGAAGTACTGCGAGTTCAAAGGACTCAATGTTTCACACTTCTCCGATCCGAACCAGATCCGGATGCGCATCATCAACAGCGACCAGTCCCTCGCGCTCAACCCCCTCCCCGTGATCGTGGATATCGGAGCGCCTACCATCACCATCCTGGAGCCGCAGGATTCGGAGTCCTCCGACTCCGCCCCCGCGCTCTCGGTCAAGACGAGTGAGGCTGCCAAATGCACGGCCCGCCTCGACGAGGGCGTCATGGCGCCACTGACCAGCACGGGTGGCCTGCTGCACGCCGCCTCCTACTCGGATCTCGCCAATGGCTCGCACACCATTGGTGTCGAGTGTTCAGACTGGCTGGGAAACACCACATCGAAGGCGGTGAAGTTCTCCGTGGGACCACTCTTCAAAGACACAGTGGATCACTGGGGGCTCTCCTATATCACTGCACTCAAGAAGAAGTGCACCGGCATCGAAGGCTACCGCGATGCCAAGGGTGTCCTGCTCTCCGAATTCCGACCGAACGGCCCGATGAACCGCGCCGAGCTCGTCACTACGCTCGTGCGCTGCTCGTATGGACTCCAGGAAGCTCCCTCCGTCGCGCCCTTCCCCGATGTGGCGACGGGCGAGTACTACGCCGGCTATGTGGCCAAAGCCAAGGATCTGGGATGGATCAGCGGGTACGCCGATGGCACGTTCCGTCCGGGCAACGCGGTGACGCGCGCCGAAGCACTCAAAATCATCCTCCTCTCGCAATTCGCCGACTCGGAGATCGATGACGGGGACACCATCATCAGCTTCATCGACATTAATCCGGGCTGGTACCGCCGCTTCGTATTCTTCGCGGTTTCCCGTGGATTCGCGGATGGGCTCAAAGACGCCGGGGGCAACCTGACCGGGTACTTCAAGCCCGAGGCCGCCATCACCCGTGCCGAAGTCGCCAAGATCGTTGCCCTGGCCAAGGGGTGGGTGCAGGAGTGATCTAGAGGACCCTTCTCCTTAGGTGCGGAGGAATGTGGCAGGTTACGTCGTGCTGGGTCCTGTAACAGTATTCCCCCAGGATTCCCATGCTCTAGAACTGCCTGAGGTAGTTCGTCTGGAACACCGTCGTCTGGGCCTGCTTGGCGCGGTGGTACTCCTCGGCGTAGGCGATGAGTTTCTCGACGAGCTCGATAGCGGAAACACCGGCCTTCTTCCAGTTGTGGGCGTACAGGCTTCCCGGCAGGGGGTTGATTTCGTTGAGGTAGACGCGCCCCGCTTCCGAATCAACCAGCAAGTCGACGCGGGCCGTTCCGCTGGCACCGATGGCCTTGTAGGCGCTGAGCGCGGTATCCAGGCAGGACTCCAGCAGGAGCTTCGGTAAACGGGCCGGGATATGGCTATAGCCCTGGGCTCCATCTTCGCCGCCGCTTTTGCCTCCGCCCTTCTTCCCGCCCTTGCCCCCCTTCATATATTTGGTTTCGAAGTCGAAGAATTCCTCTCCCGAGACGGCCGGTTCCTCCGGCAATGCGGCAATGGGCGTGTCATTGCCCATGATCGGCACCGTGACCTCGACCAGATTGGGGACCGCTTCCTCGACGATGATCTGGGTGTCGTAGTGAAAGGCGACTTCCAACGCGTTCATGAGCTGGTCGCGGTTCGTAACTCGGCTGATGCCGATACTGCTACCCATATGGACCGGTTTGACGAAGAGCGCCCGTTGCAATGCGATGGTCGCAGGTGATCCCGTCACGACCGAAGTGAACAGCTTA
>CAYOUH010000018.1:0-12082 GCA_964407085.1 uncultured Candidatus Peribacteria bacterium
CCCAGAAATAACTAAGCTTCAATATTGTTTAGACTGTAATTCACAACAAAGCGAATCACAGACTTAACCTTATCATTTGAATTAACAATCTCGATTCTATCAAGAATAGAAGGACCTTCTTCTCTAATAAGAACACCTAGAAATTCATCAAGAGCAGACTGTGTCGCATCTTCAATTCCTGAAAAATCAACAATGACATTTAGCCTACCAAAACTTAATAAGCGAGAAAGCTTATTTCTAAGAATATTACCCTTTAGACGGCTGGCCACAAAGTCTGAACCTGCCAGACTCGAAACCTGTACAACGGCTTTGGAACTCATGGAGACTCTAGGAACTTAAGCTATCTAAACATCTTATCTACAAGCTCAGGTTCGACATCACTACTACCTCCCTTCTTAAGATTGTCAAGGATATCACCGTATCCATGAATATAGTTGGAGACGCTTAATTCTAGCACGATAAGGGTTCCCTGCCAATATCCTTCCATAGTACTGAATTCTTCGCCGTTATCGGGAGATTCGCTGTACAAACCGCTCCCGCTAGCGATCATTATCTCTCCTACATTCCTCGTAATAGTTTCTTTTGAGGCCGTTAGACCATAGCCGGCATGCTCATACCCACTAGAGTAGAAGGCAGGATTGTAGCCAGACACCTCTGGTTTTAAGGCTGTTTTGATGGCTTCATGGTCAGTCTTTATTGCCCCGCAATTCCCTGATCTATTGAGTGATTCCTTAATACCGATTCCACAGTCGGCTATAGCCACCTGAATAGTGGAGCGAGATGGCCAACGTTGACCACAGTAGTAACACCCGAACGAGGAGTCGGAATGAGAAGCAACATTATTGAAGAATTCCGATAAACAGTATCGTATATTGCTCCGTATATCGGCATCTTGAGTCGTCTGCACCAGGAACGTGGAAAGACTTGTGCTCTTCTCTTCTATCTCTTCCTCAGCATGACCACCCATACAGTTCATACTTTCGATCTCCACTAGGCCTTGGTTGACTTTCTTGGTCGATAAAGTCGGCCTTTCATCCATTAGGTCTTTCATGAAATCCATCCTATCAAAATAACTTTGAATATAGGCCGAAGGTACAATTCTGATCTTACTTTTAGGATTATTAATCTTAAGCCATCGTATGGCCGCGGTGATAGCCACGAGTCCAACAGGCTCTATCCAACGTACTGGACTGAGATTTAAAACCACCTCATTAGGAGTATCAGTAAAAATCGGCCCCAGACATTTAAGAGTGTCGGTTACATAGTTTTTCCCAAGAGAATTTGGAAACTCGATAGTCATTAGGGAGTATTGATTTGATATCTTTTGAGTTGGTATGAAGATTTTCACTTCTCCTCCGCCAGTGCCTTGATCTTCGGCAGGACGATGGACCAGGTTTTTTCCGTGGCGAGGTAGTACTGGTGGTACTCGGGTTTCACGCCGAAGTCGCCCTGCGAGACGGTCAGCAGTGTCTTGTTTTCGTTCTCCTCCAGCTCGTACGTGATGCCGTCCTCGGCCGTGCGCTCGCCCTCCCACACCATGTCCACGTCCTCCACCGTGAAGCGCAGTTTTTTGAAGAGTTCAAAGGCGGTGACGACGCCCTTCACCTGCACCTTACCTTCCTTCGTGCGCCATTCGACGGGACTACCCAGCTGCCAGTCGGAGGAGAGGCCCCCGTACATCTGGAATTCGCCCGTCCACTGGTTCGTGTATTCCGGCTGGGTCAGCACGTCCCACACGCGCTGCGGATGGGCGTGGATCTCGATGGACTGGTGGACGAAGAGCGGTTGGGCCATGGATGCGCGTTACGTGGTTTTCTTCCTCCGATACAGCACGTACGAGTAGACGACGGGGATGAGCGCCGAGGCGAGGAGGATGGGCAGGGCGGCGTACCACAGCACGGCGGAGGGCAGGAATACGCCCAGCAGCAGGAGGATGCCCGCGGATTTGAACGTCGCTGTGGCCAGGCGGTGCGTCTGGGTCCAGTTGTCTTCGTCCGTCAGGGTCCAGGGCGTGCGGATGCCGACGAACCAGTTCTTGCGCGCATGGCCGAGCAGGATGCCGATGTAGAACCACAGCACGGCGAAACCGGGCATGAGCCAGGAGCCCATGTCGATCATCCATCCGAGGTTGTAGATGAGTACCAGGACGTGCAGGTAGAGGAAGAACGCCGTGAAGAGCACGATGAACGCGTCGTAGTACCAGCGCCAGCCTGACAGGTTCGCCTTGTCGGGATCCATGCGCGGGACGGCGAACAGCAGCACGGAGAACACGACCATGAGCGACGGCAGGAGGAACGTTCCCCAGCATTTGCCCATGTACCCGTCGACCTGTCCGCCCATGCCCCAGTGCGAGGCCATCTGGTCGGGGAGTTCGCCGTAGAACAAGTAGCCCAGGGCGAATGCGGTGCCGATCAGCGCCGTGACGATGAGGGATGCCCAGCGTGCGGAGGAGAGGGGCCAGCGGGGGTAGAGGACGTTGTTCATGGGGGTGTGGGTTCGGGGCCATGCTATCCCTTGCCCCTGCTCCATGCAACCGGCACTCTCGGGGTTCCAAAAGAAGCACGGAAGGTGTACCATGCCTGCTCCTTAACCGTTTCCCATGTTCAAATTCCTCGGTTCCTACGTGGTGGCCAAGCTCCTGGGTGGCGGATTGATCCTCGCGATCATCATCTACCTCATCGTTTCCTGAGGACTCAGAGCGCGAACGTCGTGCGGTTCTCCGGCTTGTTCGCTTCTTCCGCATTGAGCAGCGGGACGATCACGAGCGTGCAACTTTTCACGAATCCTTCGCACGCGAAATCCGGAGTCCATATCTTCGCCGCACTGCCGTAGTCTTTTTCCGTGAGGTCGCGGGCGATGGTGACGTGCGGGTGGAAATTGCTTTCATACCGAGCGTATTCCTCCTTGCGATACGGGTAGCGGGTTCCCAGCCTCGCGACGATGCCCGCTTGCATCGTTGCCAGTGGTCCGGTGTCCGTAGCATCGAGCATGACGCAGATGTCCTCCTTCGATCGTACGCTCACGTTCATGCGGTCGAACGTGATGCCGATGGGCGCTTCGGATTTTCCCCATCCCGCGAAAAAATCCGCCACCTCTTTTTTCAATCCCTCCACGTCACCATCCTCTACCAGGCTGGGCTGCTTGAGCGTGACGTGCAAGGGGTAGGGATCGTCGTACTCCGCCCGGAACCCGTCGAACCATTGCGGTTTCCTCACGAGCTCCACGTCCGCGGTGACGGCGAAGGTTTTCATGCGCGCATTCTCCGTTGCCCACCCGTAGGGATCAAGCGGCGACCGAGAGGATGGCTTGCCCCACTTGATCCCCAGGAAACGAGATATAGAACCGAAGCAATTATGGTCCATGGTGGATATCATGGAACGGGAATGGTTTACCATTGACAACAACACGGGGAATAATATGCTTCGCACCCAATATTTACGGATAGTATTGTATGCTATCCATTACGCCATACAAGGGTATGAAAAGTACGATATCCGCAGGAAACAGGGTAAAGATGGCAAGTGTCGTCGTGGCGGGACTCACCCTCTTCGGGGTCGTGATACCACAGGTCTTTGCCGTTACTCCCGCCAGCGTCACCCTCTGTATCCGTGACAACGGAACGGTCCGGGTGATCGGGGATGATTTCAAGGCCAGTGACTGCCGCCGCCGGGGTGACCAGCTCGTCACCGTGGGCATCGGCGCTGCCGGTCCTCAGGGTCCCGCAGGCCCCCAGGGTCCGGTCGGTCCACAGGGGCCACAGGGAAACAAAGGTCCTAGGGGGGATAAGGGTCCACGAGGTGATCAGGGTCCCCAAGGCTTAGTCGGTCCGACGGGCGCCCAGGGTGAAACAGGGAACAAAGGACCTGACGGGGACAAGGGTCCGACGGGTGACAAGGGACCCCAGGGTGATCAGGGTATCCCCGGTCCCCAAGGTCCGGTCGGTCCGGAAGGCGCACAGGGTCCGCAGGGACCCCAGGGTGAACAAGGTCTCCCGGGACCGGGAGGTACGGATGGGACGATGGGTCCCCAAGGCCCGATGGGTCCCCAAGGCCCGGAAGGCCCCACTGGCCCTCAGGGTCCCAAGGGGGACACCGGTGAACAGGGAGAACAGGGCCTCCCAGGTCCCACGGGTGACCAAGGCCCCCAGGGGGATGTCGGCCCCACCGGTCCTGCCGGTGCCCAAGGTATCCAGGGAGAGAAAGGTCTCCCCGGCGACCAGGGTCCCAAGGGGGACAAGGGCGATAAGGGGGACCAGGGGGAGCAGGGTATCCAAGGCATCCAGGGGGAAACCGGATTCGTAGGTCCTATGGGCCCGCAGGGGGAACAAGGCCCCGCCGGTGCTGATGGCGAGAGTGCCTATGACCTGGCCCTGACGAACGGCTTCTCCGGAACGCTGTCGCAGTGGCTGCTCAGCCTCGTCGGCCCCCAGGGCTCACAAGCCCACAAAGGGCATAACGGCGACACAGGTGACACAGGCGATCAGGGTAGCCCAGGGGAGCAGGGTATCCAAGGCGAAAAAGGAGACAAAGGAGATAAGGGCGATACCGGCGACCAGGGTCCCAAGGGGGACACGGGCGATACGGGTCCGATGGGCCCCCAGGGTCCACAGGGCATCCAAGGCGATAAGGGGGATAAGGGTGACAAAGGCGATAAGGGGGATACGGGTTCCCAGGGCGCCATCGGTCCCCAGGGCCTCCCGGGCAAGAGCGCTTACGAAGTGGCTACGGACAACGGCTTCGCCGGAACGGTAAGCGAGTGGCTGCTCAGCCTAGTCGGTCCCCAGGGTCCCAAGGGGGATAAGGGCGATAAGGGGGACAAAGGGGACACGGGCAACACCGGTCCTACCGGTCCGATGGGCCCTCAGGGTCCCAAGGGCGACAAGGGTGATACCGGTGCGACCGGTCCTGCGGGAGGCCTGAGTGGTTGGGAGCGCAGAACTGCTACGAGCAGCTCCTCCTCATCCAATAAGTCGGTATCCGTTGACTGTACCGGGAGCAAAGTCGTCGTGGGTGGAGGAGCCACCACGAATGACGGGTCGAATGTCTCCACGGAATCCTCACCGGTGGATGGTAATACCTGGCAGGCGAACGGTTCCGAGGTAAACAACACGAGCTCGAACTGGACGGTGACTGTATATGCGATTTGCGTGGATCCGTGATGGAGAAGGTGGTAATAAAAAAGCCCCCGCTGAGGCGGGGGCTTTTTTTGTGTACGGTTTGGCACTTACCTCTTCTTGCTTGAAGGTTTCGCGCGGCCGAAGAAGAACGTGGCGGCGAAGATGAGAGCAGCAACTAGATCGGCTACGCGCCACACGTCTTGGCGGAAATACAGCGGGGCGAGCGGATTGAATACCACGGCCACGATCATGAACAACCAGAGAATAAATGCCTTCTTCGCGGTGTATGCCTGACAGGCGATAGCGACAGAGGCGCCTGCCACGACCCAGTTCAGGAGCTGGAAATAGGCATAGGGCAGGAGGTCCGCAGCGAATGCGGCTGTTACCAACCCGAGAATGGCCAGGACGCGGAGCCACGTGGTGTTGAGCCAGGTATTCATGGAGGAGAAGGTGAGGAGAAACAGGCACAGTTAATACGTGCCACTACTCCGACGCAAGGCCAAAGTTCCTACTTCTTGCGGTTCACGACGATGCTTTCGTAGGCGGCGATGAATTGTCGTACAGGAGTGGACGCGATGAGTTTCCCGATCACGTCCAGGGCCAGGTCATCGACCTTCTTGAACTTCACGCACGACGATCCCATGTCGAGCTTCTTACCCGTCTTCGCGTAGTCGGCGATGAACTTCTTTTTCCCCTGCTCGTCGCCCCACGTGCACATCAGGTACAGGCTCATGTAGTTCTTCTGGCTGGCGAGCCCGAGGAAGGGGAGGGGCTGCTTCGGATCACAGTGGTAGCCCTGCGGATAGATCGAATGTGGGATATAACATCCGATCATGCCGTACGACATGCCTTCCTCGTAGCCCTTCGGCAAATTCTTCAGGATCACTTTCCGCACGGCCTCGACGGAAGTGCGGCGATCCTCGGGCAATTCCTTCAGGTACTGCGCGACGGTGGTGGCTTTGGACTGCATCAGATTTTCTTGGGAAAAACGTAGGATGCCAGCAGGGACGCTCCCAGGGCGCCCATGATGATGGCGAACGAGATGATCGATGACAAGTGCAGGTCGAAGATTCCCGCCAGCATCTTCGCCCCGATGAACACGAGGATGAAGGACAACCCCTTCTGCAAATGATGGAAGCGGTGCAATATCCCCTCCACCAGGGAGAACAGGGCGCGCAGGCCCATGATGGCGAAGACGTTCGACGTGTAGATCACAAATGGGTCTTGGGAAATCGAGAAGGCCGCAGGGATGGAATCGACCGCGAACACGATGTCCGTGAACTCGATGAGGACCATGACCAGCACGAGCGAGGTAGCGAACATCTTGCCATGCTCCCGGACAAAGAACTTCCCGCCGTGGTGGCTTTCCGTGATGCGCAGGAATTTATGCGCGAGCCTCAGCACCGGGTTCTGGCCGAAGTCGGCATGCTCGTCCTGCTTGTCCGTCAGGAGCTTGATGCCGGTATAGATCAGGATCACCCCGAAGATGTACAGCACCCAGTGGAACTGCGAGACGATGACCGCACCCAACCCGATGAACAGCGCGCGGAACACGATGGCGCCCATGATCCCCCAGAACAGCACGCGATGGTGGTACTTCTCCTCCAGCTTGAAGTAGTCGAAGATCAGCAGCATCACGAACAGGTTGTCCACCGACAGCATCTTTTCCGTCACATACGCGCTCATGTACGCAGCCGCGGTTTCCCTCCCCAGGAACAGGAAGATCAAGAATCCGAAGGCGATGGCCACCGAGATCCAGAACCCCGATTGGATGAGTGCCGAACGCGGCTCCACGCGGTGCGCCTGCCGGTTGAAGTACCCCAGGTCCGCGATCAGGAACCCGACGATCGTGATACCGAAGACGAGCCACAGGGAGGATTCGGGGGACATGGAGAAGGATTCTTATGAACGCGGAAGAAGCCCAGTGTAGTGGAAAAGGCGCGGTCTTCAAACTACCTGGAAGACCCACTACCGACCTCCATGCGCCTGGTACCTAAACGCTGCTCGCGCTGGCGTAGAGCACTTTCAGTCTCTCCAGTCCGCGATGGGCTTGTACCGCAGTGGCGTTTCGCGACTGGCCGGTGATGAGGGGTATCTCCTTGATCGATAGTTCGCGTACGTAGCGCATATGCATGACCTGCCGGTATTTCTCAGGGAGCTTATCGATCAGCAGCATCGCTGCTTGGCCGTCCAATGCCCTCGATGAATGCCCGGTATCGTCATGGCCGGGCTGGAAGCCCTGCGCCAGGAGGACATCGAGCGAAAGCGCTTTGGGTTTCCGGTATTCGTCCACGATGAGGCCGTTGAGAACATGGTAGAGGAAGGCCTTCATGATCTCGATCTTGCCTCCCTTGACCAGGTAGCTCCAAGTCTTCATGAAGGTGCTTTGCACCAATTCCTCACTGATCGAACGGTTGCCCACCTTGAAGAACGAACGCGCGTTGAGGCCTTTTGCGTGGTCGTGGTGGGCAGAGGTGAGTACCTCCTGTAGCCTAGTCTTTTGTTTGGGGTTCATCATAAAACAAAGCCGGATACAGCCGCCGTTTATTACACTGAGATCATAAGGATGTCGGACTACTCGTTGGTGGTACCGCCATTCCCAACCTTCTCACCCACGGCCCCTCATTACATCGTCCACCGAGCCTCGACCAGCGCATGATGATACGAGAGCATACTCCCATGCTTCCTCTAGGGGAACCCGTAATGATACGGGCCCGTATGCGGCCTCATGGGTATGAACACTACCAAGAAAAACGGACACACCCCTGCCGGCACTGATTTCTTCGAGCATTTCTGGGAACAGAGCTGGACGTATATCAAGACCGTGGTGGACGTCGTGCGCGAGCCGGTTTTGATCCTGGACAAGGACCTGCGCGTCATGGCGGCCAACGAGTCCTTTTACCGGACATTCCAAGTCGAACCGAGCGATACCGAGAAGCAGATCGTGTATGAGCTGGGAAATGGCCAGTGGAATATCCCCGCCCTGCGAAAACTCCTCGACGATATCCTACCGGAGAACACGTTCTTCAAGGGATTCGAAGTCTCCCACGATTTCCCCGTCATCGGACACAAGGTGATGATGCTGAATGCGCGTCGGATCCACACGACGGATGAGGAGGGCGCGAAACTCTTCCCCCCCATCATCCTCCTCGCCATGGAGGACATCACGGAAATCATGTCGGTGGCCGAGACACTCTCCGGATATACCAACCACACACAGGCCGAGTTCGGAGAACGGACGCAAAAGCTGGAGGATCAGATGGAGGCGTTGAAAAAGGAAGTCCAAGAACTCAAGAAAAAGAAGGAATAAATGGTGGCATCCCAGGGGCCTGGAAAGGGTTGCTGAGGTGACACGCGGCCATCAGACGTTCAGATCCATGCCAGGGCATGTCCATTTACCAACGCAACAAATGGGAATCATCCTGTGGATCATCCTCGGCGCATTGGTCGGCTACATGGCTTCACGAGTCATCAAATCCAATACCCGGAAAGAAGTCCTGCCGTACGTTCTCGTGGGCGTCGTCGGCGCAGTGGTAGGTGGTCGATGGATGAGCTTCATCGGGAACGACGCCCTGGGCGGGCTCACCCCCTACAGCTTCATGATCGCATTACTGGGAGCGTCCGTCCTCCTGACCCTCACGAGGGTCTTACGGCGCTAGGTAGTCTCGAGCGGCTGTCCTTCTGTATCCTACCGTAAACGGTACCAGAAGGTTCAGCATGCATTTCATAATACAACCATCGACGAAACTGATCGCGGGGCAGCGCGACGAGGAATGGGGTAGGGATTCTCACGGAGAAAACCCCACGCAGGTAAGAGGTGGCCGCATGGCCGCCTCTTGTTGGGATGCTCCACATTCACGACAGATCCCCATGCCCATCCATGCGAAAGAGCCGCGGTCTGACGATACGAAAGGCCGTGCGTCGACCTACTTCTGTCGATCGTTGCGCTCAGCCTTCTTGAGCAAAAACAGGAAGACGCCCAGGCAGATGAGGAAGACGCCGACACCCAGTGGTGAGCCCCAAGCAACGGGGGAGAGGAGGAGTTCCATACGAAGTGCGATTATGTTACGGATGATAAGCTAATCACGTGCCGAAGGGAACGGATTCATGCCTCCCAACTGGCCTCCAGGGTTCCCCTTCGTGGTGCGGTGCTCCGTGATTACTTATCCGATGTACGGAATTTACCTCCCGTCCCGCTTGGTGCGACTGATGAGATACCCAGCCACGAACGCCACGACCGCGAGCACATCGCCGACCGCGAATGCACCGAAGGCAGGGTCCACAGCAGGATCAAACAACGACCCATCGAGAGATGGTGGAATGAAGAAAGGGATCACGTGTGAGGGAATGTAGGGCGAAGGTTTCTGGCACGATTCAGATCGGCTGACACATGAGTCATCCACCGCAATGATCGATTAAGTTGAAGCACGAAACCAACTAGCTCTGCGAGTGTTTTTAGGGTCAAGTGTGATGGCCATACAAAGCCTGATACACGCTCTTTATGATATAATATTGGCATGCAGCAGATTACCGAACAAAAGGATTTCCTGGATGGCATTCCGGATCCCAGCGATCCATCGAAAGTAATAACTTCTTTTTGCGAGCGATACCCAGGCCTTAATGCATCCTGCGTGACCAATACGGTTACCCTCCTTCTCGGTACTGGTCCCAGAGCAGGAAGGGGTAGGATTCAGATGATCGACAATCTTTTGTTGTTAGTCGATAGGGCATATCGAGGGACCTATGTAGAGCGGCAAACCTACTATCTGCCATATGACGATACGGAAGTGCGGAAGGATGATCCGGAAGGAGCCCTTCTACAGGGCCTCCATCACTGGAAAACATTAGGCGGACTTTTCGGGAACAGACTTAATGATCTTTTTTCGGGGAAAACATACTTAAAGGCCGAGGTCCCGCAAACGGAATGCTTTTTGGCCATTCGGAAGGGACACCATGAGAACGAGAATGGGCTTGAGATCGTGATAGGAAACTATGGCATTGACGCAGAGCGTCGGACGGATGGTGGTGGTCTTTACATGCCAGGGGGGCAAGTCAGCCTTGCGAAGGATTACGTGCTTGCCGGGATGTATTTCGATACCGAAGGAGTGAGAATCGTCAATATCCAGGGCGGGTACGAAATGAAAGACCGCATTCGGAAGAAGCTCCCGAAAGAACTAGGATTCCATCCCCTGAACGTTCCCTTGATGCTGGCAGGCCAATGGATCACGGAACGAGGGGGCACATTGAGGATCGTTCCTGATGCACGACTGGTGGAAAAGGATCTGAAATATGATGACATTGCGTCGAATCTCGGCTTACGGTCGGAGAATGACTGGCATGTCATGGGCAGGGAAGAGTTTCAGCGAATTATGGCAGGCATGACACCCCGCCAACACGATCTGTTCGATAACCTTTCACGGGCTTGGGATGGCCTTCGCTTTTATGAAAAGAAAAGGCAGACTTGGAGCGAAGAAAATCCTTTTACTCTCTCGCGATCACCGGAAGTTATAGAAAAACTCATCGCCACTGGACGGTATGCTATACGGAGACATTTTCCTGGTTTTGGGGCGACCCGAATTCACAAAGGGTCGAAAGATCCAGAGGCTACGAATTGAGGACAGACATAGCTGGTAGCCCTACGGGGAATCGAACCCCGATTAACGGATTGAAAATCCGGCGTCCTAACCATTAGACGATAGGGCCGCGACTGGCTGGCCCATCTTAGTTTTTTGCTGCGCGAAGTCAATTCCAGAGCATGAGGAAAACCGTCGGCCGATGCCGACGGTTTTTTTAACGCTGAGGGAGAACCATGTATCCTCCTCCGATCAGTTCGTGAGGCTGACGGTGTCCCATCCGCGCGCCGCTCCACCGCACACGTAGAGCACGAAGTTCGTATAGTCGTGCACCATACGCCCGCGCTCGGCATCCGCGTCGCAGTCACCTCCGGCGGGGGCCCCGTTCTCCGAATCGATCTGCGCGTATTGCCGCGTCCCGTCATTCGTCGATCCGACATGCAGGGCGGACTGGGGAGTGGCGTTCAGGATACCCGTGAAGCCTGAGGAGAGGATGGTGACCTTGGCGGCGTTGGACGGGCCGATCATGAGCGAATCTCCCGTGGCGTTGGTGATGTTGTTCCCGATGGCAATGGCGCCGCTGGCGCTGGCGGTATTGGTGTATCCGAGTGTTAGCGCGTAGTTGTTGCTCGAGGTGTTGTCATAGCCCAGCGCGGTGGTGTACGCGCTGTTGGCCACGTTGCTGTAGCCGAGTGTCGAACCGTAGGTCCCGGACGCGTTGTTCGTCGCTCCGATCGCGACTCCGTATCCGCCGCTCGCATCGCTATCGTACCCCATGGCGATGGCTCCGCCGCCCGTGGCCGAGGAGCTGTATCCCAGGGCGATGTCGTAGCCGCTGGTACTTTGCGCTTCGTAGCTCATAGCGATGGAATACGTTCCGGCCGCCTTGGCGCGGGCTCCCACGGCGACGGAGTAGGTACCACTGGCCACCTGGTCGTTGGCATCACGCAGGGTCTGGATATCTATCCCGTAGTTTCCCCGGGCGTTCCCCGCAACGGTGCCGATGATGACCGCGTTGGTGCTGCTCTGCCCCAGGGTCAGCGTCCCCGCACTAGCCACGAGGTTTCCTCCGAAGGTGAACGTGCCCGTTCCGGTCGTGATGGCGCCGTTGCCCGTCGTTTGCAGCGACAGGGTTTGTCCCCCGAGGTTCCATGCCGAGGCGCTGGTGCCCGTCAGGGTAAGGGCTCCGTCGCTGGCCGCCGTCGTGGCGCCGACGGTCAGGCCGGCCAGCACGGTACCGGTGGGAGCCAAGGCCGTCAGGGTGATGGCCGCCGAAATGCCAAACCGGAGAATCTTGTTCATCGTGGATGGGGATGAGGATACTGCGCGGAAAATAGGCCGACCCTCCAGGATTGCAACTTTCGTGCATGGCGTGATCCCGGGCATCATGGTG
>CAYOUH010000019.1:0-1031 GCA_964407085.1 uncultured Candidatus Peribacteria bacterium
CCACGGATATCCGTGGGGCAGGATCCTTAGGTCCCGTCCCGAAAGGGACAGATTTAAGTCGTATCCAAACCTCTCGCCTTCCCTTTCTTTCCGCACGCTCCGTTGCACGGTTTGCTCCTCCCTGAACCTCTTCTGTCTCCAGATTGACGGTAGGGTTTCCGGTCGCACCGGACGTGATCCCCGCTTCTTTATCTCCCCCATATATTGTCTTCCTTATGAACTCATCCCTTCGAAAAACGATCGCCGGGATCGGAGCCGGATTGGTTGCTTCCACGCAGCTCCTCCTCTCCATCCCCGCGGTACACGGATTTTCGGATGTCGATTCCTCGCACTGGGCCTACGGCTACATCAACAGCGGTGTAGACAACGGCTTCTTCGATGGAACGGCCACCAACTTCCGCCCCGACGCCGGCCTCAACCGCGCCGAACTTGCCAAGCTGACCTACAAGCTGGGCGAGATGACCGGTGTCATCGAGACCGATGGCAACGAGACGCCTTCCCTCCCCACCGGCCCCTACACGACCTTCACGGACGTGCCGACGACCGCTTGGTTCGCTCCTTATGTCTACCAACTGACCAGCCAGGGCGTCCTGTCCGGCTACAAGAACGCCGATGGCACCGCCACCGGACTGTTCGGTCCTGGTGACACCGTTACCCGCGCCCAGGCCGTCAAGGCCTTCGTCACGGCTGGCGGATTCGACGTTTCGGTCGCCCCGACGTCCAACCCCTTCCCGGATGTTCCGGCCAGCCACTGGGCTGCCGCTTCCATCCAGGTCGCCAAGGACGAGTGCATCATCGCCGGATACTCCACCGGAAACTTCGGTCCGAACGACCAGGTGACCCGCGCCCAGTCCGCCAAGGTGATCGACCGCTCGCTCAACCCCACCTGTGATGACGTCGTCAACGGAAACAGCAATGGTTCCAATGGCAACGCCAACAGCCCGATCGTCACGGGCCCGATCTCCGCTTCGCTCGGTTCCAACAGCCCTATGGCCTCGACTCTCGTCGCTGGCCAGGCCCGGGCCGTTCTC
>CAYOUH010000019.1:1041-5872 GCA_964407085.1 uncultured Candidatus Peribacteria bacterium
CGAACCTCAAGCTCAAGCGCATCGGTGTCTCTTCGGATGACACGCTCGCTTCGATCTACCTGTACGATGGTGCCACCCGCCTGACGGACAACGCTTCCGTTTCCACGGGAATGATCACCTTCAACGAGCCTGCCGGACTCTTCACGGTCAATGGCAGCAAGACGATCTCCGTCGAAGCCAACATCGCCACCAGCACCTCCGGACAGACGGTCGGAGTGATGGTCGATAGCTTCATGTCGGGTTCGGTTGCTGGTTCCGGAACTCCGAGCGGAGCGCTCCACACGATCGCTTCCGTCACGGACTTCGGTTCGCTCGACTTCAACACCACCACGACCCCGTCGACTGCGACCATCACGGCCCAGCCTGACTACACGATGTGGCAGAACAACGCGACGGTAGGCACCCGCAAGGGATGGCTCAAGTCGATCGCTTTCCGCCAGATCGGTTCGGTCCTGTCCGGTGACCTGCAGAACTTCCGCCTCTACATCGACGGCGTGGAGAAGGGCAAGCTTGCCTCGCTCGACAGCCGCGGCTACCTGACGTTCGATTTCAACGCCTCGCCGATCGAGCTGTCCACGGGCAGCCGCACGATCAAGCTGGTCGGTGACATCATCAACGGTTCCAACCGGAACTTCAGCTTCAGCCTGCAGCAGGCAGCCGACGTCAACTTCGTCGACAGCCAGTACAACGCTTCGATTCTGCCGACGGCCGCCTCCGCGACCTTCTCGGCCCGCACGTCGGGGACCCAGTCCATCGACACCGGGACGTTGCAGTTCATCAAGCGCGTCGACTCTCCCTCCGGGGACGTCGTCAAGGACGCCAGCAATGCCGTCCTCGCCCGCTACGACCTCAAGGCCTATGGTGAAAAGATGAAGGTGGAGAACCTGCGCGTCCGCATCGACGACGATGATGACAGCACGGCCTTCACCCTGCGCAACGGCGCTGTGTACCTGGATGGCAGCCAGATCGGCTCCACCAAGTCCATCGCCGCTGACACCGACACGACGCTGGGCTACACCGAATTCACCTTCGGTTCGTCCGCCATCGTGGAGCCGGGTATGCCCCGCATCCTCGAGATCCGCGCTGACATCTACGACAATGATGGTACGAATGACGTTGCCGATGCCGATACCCTGCAGGTAGAGGTGGGTGCCGGTACGAACAACACGCAGCGCCTGACGAGCCTCGGCTACACCACGGCCCCCTCTTCCTTCCAGGAAGCGAACACGGTCACGGTGAAGACGGGTACCGTCACGATGACGAAGAACACCGCTGTCGGTGATGCCACCTTCGTGGCCCCCGCCTACGGCCGCCTCCTCGGTTCGTTCAACATCCAGGCCAGCGCCACGGAAGGTTCGACCTTGACCAACGTCGAGATCGACACCACCACGGCCGATGCCGCCGATACGTCTGATGACGTGACGAACATGTACATCAAGCTCGGTTCCTACACGTCGCCGATCAAGCCGACCGTGACGGATACGAACAACAACTTCTCCGTGAATGTGGCCCTCGCCGCTGCCCAGTCCATGATGCTCGAAGTCTACGGTGACGTAGCCTCGACCTCGACGGACGGTGACGGTACGGCTGACACGTTCCGCATGGAGCCCGATCTGACCTACACGACCGTTTCCTCCGGTACGTCCACGACGACCGGTGCCTCCAACGGTCAGACGATGACCTCCGCCACCGGTTCGCTCGCCATCTCCAAGGATGGTAGCTCCCCGCTGGATCGCGTCGTCGCTGGCAACCAGGAAGTCACTGCTGGTATCTTCAAGTTCCAGGCCACGAACGACACGTTCACGGTCCAGGAACTCGATATCACGGTTCCCTCTGCTGGAGCCGCTTCCGCCATTACGGCCATCAAGCTGTTTGACGGAGCCACAGCCATCGGACCCGTTGGTGGTCTGCCCTGGACGGGCAACGACGCCGATGCGGGTTCCAGCAACAAGGCTGCCTTCACGGGCCTGAACTGGAACGTCTCTGGCACCAAGTACCTCACCGTCAAGGCCGTGCTCAACACGATCGGAACCGGTGCCGGTACCAGCCAGCAGAACGCCAAGGTGCAGATCGACCGCACGAAGTACATCAACTCGGTTGGAGCTGTCTCCACCGTGACGACGGACTACGATGCGAACGAGATGTACGTCTACAAGACCGTTCCGACCTTCGACTTCGTCGACTTGTCCAACACGGCGCTCATCATGGGCAACGCTACGGATCTCTACAAGTTCAAGGTCAGCGCCTCCGCTTCCGGCAATGTCGCCCTGAAGCAGGTCAAGGTCAACGTCGCTTGGGATGACACCGGTACGGCCGACACCATGGAGGTGGAGAGCCTGAAGGTGTACGAAGACGGCGTGGATATCACCTCGCTCGTCGACCTGGTCGATGAGGATGGGAACAGCGTGGAGAGCACCAGCGGTCTCCTCGAGTCTGACGATACCCTCGTCATCTCCTGGACCGACGGTATCGAAAGCACGATCTCGGCCGGTTCCTCCAAGACCTACACGGTCCGTGGTACCGCTACCGGCTTCCGCCAGACGGGCGCCGATACGACTGCCGACTCGGTCAGCTTCTCGATCCTCGCCGACACCACCCACAACGGGTCCAGCACGTACCTGAATGATGAAACGGATATCGGTGCCGGTCAGAGCGAGATCAGCGAGCTGTTCACCAGCGCCGCTGCCGTAGCCTCTGACGGTACGTCCGCCAAGATCATCTGGTCCGACCTCAGCTCGAATGCTCACACCTCGACGAAGGGTACCACCTCCTCCGGAGACTGGGCCAACAGCTACAAGGTGTTGAACCTCGACCTGGCTGGCGAGACTTGGTCCAAGTAATCGTCCTTGATACGGGGAGGGACGTCCACCTCCCCGCTTCAATCGCACGATTGCAGTGGATACCAATCGCAGATAGGAAAAACCGCCTCGAAAGGGGCGGTTTTTTCGTATCCACTGAAACGTTCCCTCCGGCCATCCGTTTTTAGTCTCGTAGGCATTCAAGCCTTGTCAGGAGCTCTCCGACAACGTATAAATGACCAGTGCCTCCTGTCGGGCGGGTTTCTCCGACGGTCTCACTTATCCATTCCTTATCCTTTTTCTTTCCCATCATGACGAACCAGTACAGCCACCGGGGATTGTTCCTCGCCCTGGCTACCATGCTCGCCCTCGGAGCAGCCCTCCTTATCTCCAGCCTAAACGTGGCTTCCGTTTCTGCCGATTCGACGGGCTCCGGCTCCACCGGGAGCGGTACGACATTCAGCGATACCGCTGATCACTGGGGCAAGACGTATATCGACTGGCTGTCCTCGCACTGCGGCGTCCGTGGATACCGCACCGAGAACGGCGATCTGACCGGCATGTTCAAGCCTGACCAGAGGATCACCCGCGCCGAATTCGTGAAGATCGTGATCGGCTGTAAGTATCCTGCAACGGGCTCCGGTTCCATGACGGGCAGTGGTTCGACGGGCTCCGGCTCCACCGGGAGCGGTTCGACCGCCAGCGGCGCCCTCGTCTTCCCCGACGTTCCCGCCGACCACTGGGCTGCCTGGTCGATCGCCAAGGCCAAGGAGCTTGGTATCGTTACCGGCTACGCCGATGGGACGTTCAAGTCTAACCAGAGGATCACTCGTGGCGAGATCGTGGCCATCGTGATCCGCTCCGAGTTCAACGGGGCCAATATGGATTCCACCGATACACCCTTTGATGACGTCGATGAGAGCGCGTGGTTTGCCAAGTACATCGCCTTCGCCGCCGAGAAGAACGTCGTCTCGGGCTACAAGGACGATAACGGTAACCTGACCGGCGAGTTCGGTCCGACGGATGCCGCCACCCGCGCGGAAGCTGCTAAGATCGTTTCTAACGGGCTCAACGCGAACTAGACGAGGTTTGCTACGCTACGAAAGAAAACCCCGTTCCTGAGCAAGGAGCGGGGTTTTTGGTCCTAGCGCTAATCATCGTCGAAGTCATCGGGGGTATGTTCGTGGAGCCTTGAACGAATGTGATTTTCGGCTTGTAGAGTGTGATCGTCTCGTGGGCCTATTTCTCGCAGCTGGGTCTCTACAGGACGCTTTCCCCGGAACCTTCCCCATGTTCTCCGAAACCATTCTCCCATATCCTGGATTGCCCCCCAGGACCGTCGAAAGAAGCCTGCTCTGGCCTGATGTTCACGCTCTCCATGGCCATGATGGTGCTCATCGTGGTGACCGTGACCGGCCGCATGGGGTAGCTCGATCTCGAATATCTCGGCTATGCGGGCGAAGCGCCTCTGCCGCTCACGAGCGCCTGTTCTTTGTTCATAACCTCTTGATCCTTCTCCCAGGTCCCCTAGTTCTGCTCCTGCCCTTTTCCAGCCGTCAATGACGTAGTCCCGGATCCGTTCGGATACCCCATCGATGGTCACGATGTCGTTGGCCGTGAATCCCATGGCAACTAACCTTCGGGCCCCTTCAACATTCTGAGTTGAAAGCCAAAGCGCCACGTTGCCCTGGGGGTCCAGGTTGAAGATCACTTCGTGCAGTACACGTTCGCGTTCCGATCCACTCAAAGGAGCGTTCTCATCGTTCAGACGATTTTCTATATAGCGCCGAAGTTCATGCGGCTCGGGGAACATGTCGGGTACCGTCCGGTCGCCTAGCTCACTTCGAAGCTGGTGTACGATGCTAGCTACTATTTCTCGCATGGATTCGTCTCGGAATGAGCAGTGGATAGGCTCTCCCGTTGCCATTGGTGTGAGGTGCTCGTTTTCTCCCTCCTCAGTCTCAGCTTCTTCCTCGGGTAGGGCGAGATTCGACACTACGTCATCAATAACCGCCCATCCCTGCCGCATATCG
>CAYOUH010000019.1:5882-7617 GCA_964407085.1 uncultured Candidatus Peribacteria bacterium
CAAGGTGGTCCACTAAGACTTCTCGGATATGGTTCGTTATGGTCTCCTCATTCGGTTGAGGGTCTTGAGTTTCCAGCCATGCCACGACGATTGGAAGGATCTCGCTTACCAGCTGCTGTAGCCGAGGTTCATCGTCGGTCATGTAGAAGCGAACAGGACGAGTGGGGGGCGTGTAAAGTTGATCGATTGTCTCCGTGACGGAAGCATCGGGCTGGATTTCAGGAGTGACTGCTGCCGTATTAGGCAAAGAAGAGTCCGTTATCCTCCTGATCGCTTCGTGTCCTAATCCTTCGATGTTCCGTAAGGCCGTTTGACGAGAGGTCGAACCTGCAGCAAGACCCAGACGCCCTATCGCTTCGATAGCATTGGCCGTTAAGCGTCCTATTGCTTCGGAGGTTTCTTGGGGGCTAGATGATAGAGGAAGAAGTGCATCGAGGTTCTGGCGAACCATCATGACAATCGCAGCGATCGCGGCATCTATTTCCGGAGAAGCTTCGGGTGTACCGGGTTGTTGTCCTTGTTCTTCAGCCATTTATTTCCTGGAGGTTTTGTTCTCCTCGCTTTCGAGGGCTTTTATTTCTTTCCCTAGGGCTGCCATGACGGCATCGAAATCGGTATCCGTGAATGTCCCTGAGGACAACTTGTCCATCCAGGCGGTTTTCACGTCCGGATCGGTATCGAGGGTGTCGATGACGGAGATGAGGAGGTCGAGGGCTTGTTGGCGGCGCATGGTCTAGTGGTGAGGGGCAGTGTGGCTCGCTGGCAGGTTGATGGGGGTCGATACGTCCTTGATGACGGCGTTGGCGTAGCGCAGGAGGTTCAGCATCTCAGCCGGGCGGTCGATGCGGACATGCGCCCAGTGGCGCTCCACGATCATGTGGGCGAAGCTTAGCAGCGCTTCGGGATCGGCGGCCGGCGGCTGGGGTGAGGGCAGGCTTCTCACGGGGTGGAGGTTCTGCCACAACGCGCGGATCTCCGCGGCATGGGCCGTTACCAGGGGTGGAACAGGGACCAGGGTGGCGTTGGCTACCTCCTCGCGGTTGTGCTGCGAATGCTCGTAGACCGAACCGAGAGCGTCATAGATCTCCTGGTCCTCGATGACCAGATGCGCGCGGTAGTCTCTGGGCAGCAGGGATTGGGCCCGAGCAGGATTGGCGGCAGCTATGGCGCGGTTCTCTATGATCTGGAGCAGTTCGTGCGTGGCATGCTGCTGACTAGATGCCGCGGTAGCTCTCCCTGCCTCCTCCCACGCCCTCTGGGCCAAGTCGTTATCTCCTCGTTCGTCGGCCCATTGTTTCAATTTATTTGCGAGTTGATTGTGTCTCGCTGATTCCTTGAGCATTACTTTGGACCGATCTGACAAGTAGGCACGTGGAGACCAACGCCAAGGTCGCAGGATGCGATTGCGTGCGGCGAAGCCGGCGGAGCGGGCCGTGTTGATCGTTGTAACGGGTGCGTTCCAGAGGGCGAATGCGCCTTGGATGGCCTTGTCCATGAGCCACGTGCTACGGGTCCAGGCGCGCTGTGTCCACGACCAACCGGTCTTCATGCCGAGCCAGGATGCTTTCCACTGGGTCAGGGCCACGTGGCTGTTCTTCAGCGTTTCGAGCCGGGTTTTCTTCAGCTCCGCTTCCGTTTGGCGATGCTCCTTACGAGCCGTATGTGCTCCGTGGGCATTGACCTGGACGACGGCGGTGTCGAGGGCGTTCTCGGAGGTGGGATCCGTGTGGTGGAG
>CAYOUH010000019.1:7627-11389 GCA_964407085.1 uncultured Candidatus Peribacteria bacterium
GACCGCAATCTGGTTGAAACAGAAACTCGATGCGGGGGAATGGGTGGTGATGGTCGCGGCCGAATTCCTGGAGGAGCAGGTTATCATCGCGAGCCATGCCTTCGAGGTGGTGCAGGGTGTCCATCTTGCGCCGGTAGGCCCGGTCGTAGCGGCGGATTTCTTCGGAGACCGTGCGATCCCCGCCCTTCGCCTCGACGTACGCCCGAATGACAGCCCCAGCTTCGTCGCGGCGGTGGTGCATGTCCACGGCATATCCTGTGTGGGCGGCGGGATTTTCGATGGCATTGCGGAACCGTTCTCGGAATTGCACGAACGTCTCATCCGCCCGGAATCCGAAATGGAAGCGTGTTCCTTCGAGAGCAGCGAAGTCGAGGTTGGCGCGTTCCTGGACCATGAGAACCCCCGCCGCCGTGGTCACGCTCTCCAGCGATTTGACCAAAGCTTCCTTTTTCTCCGCATCAGCCCTGGCGGGTGCATAGGTGGAGTGCGGAAGGACGTGTACCGCTGCCCGCGAGAGGGCCCGCCACTTATCGCCTGCCGTAGGGGCTGTCCCGGCCGTGGTATCGGATACTATTCCCAGGAGCCCCTCCAAGGCCAGGTCGGCAGCGAAGGGTTTCTTGCTTAGGAGTGTATCGAAGGCGAAGTTCGTCTGGAGGCGAGCATCGACGAATTTCTGAAGCTGTTCCTCCAGGCCTTCGCAACGGTATGCCCGAGATGCTATCTCGTTCGTGGCCCTGACTCCTAGTCCGGTAGCCGCCCCCACAGCCCGCACGGCATTCGTCAGGTCTATGGCGAACCTTCCTCGGAAGCCCACGTAGGCTTGCGAGGCGTTCAATGCCACGCCTGGTGCCGCTACGGGCAAGGTCCCCTCAGCGGCCGTGATGATGGCGGTTATGTCTGCCAAGGTCAGTCCGTAGCTCCCCATCGCCGTCACGAGTGCGTCCCGTTCTTTTCCCGTGCGGAATTGCGCTATCCTGCGACCTAATTCCGCAGCGGTTTCCATCCTCTGCGTGGGGGGTGTAAGACGTGCTGCGACTGCTGTCCCGATCGGATCACCCAATAACGCCTCGATGACATGGGTACGTTCATCCCCATCGATTACTTGCCTGTCTGCATCGATGATCGGAGGAGCGTCCGTTTCCAAGTTTTGCGCAGCGTTCCTGAACGTCATTTGGTAGCTGAGAGTTCTGACAAGATGGGGAATTCTTTTTTGAGCTTCGTGATCGTGATTCCTGACTCGGTCGCTCGACGCATGACTGCGGAGGCGGAAGAGGGGTCTTTTTTGATCAGCTTCGGGAGCAGCGGCTTCAACCATTCCAAGACCTTCCCGTCGTTCGATTTCTCGTGACCTCCCTCGTAGTGGGCCATGAAAGGGAAGGCAGCGCGAAGCATCGACAGATACATGGCCATTTGAGCATCGTTTTCCGCCCAGGACAGCACCTGGAGGACGGCGAGGACTTCATCCGTACCGATGTTTCCCCGCTCCACGGCGTTAGCCAGGAAGAGGCGTAGGGATTCCGGGACTGGAGGGGGTGTTTTCTGGGGCATGGGTATTCATGTAATGATACCGAAAAAAGCCCCATTTCTCAACGGAAACCGGGTATCCGAACCGATTTTACCCCTCTTTGGATTTGGCCTTGTTCTCGACCTTCACGGCAGTCGCTGAGGGGGAGAGTTTCGGGAATCCTCCGGGCTTGATCATGTCGCGTCCAGCGCCGATGATCATGGCGAGGGAGAGGACCGCCGCCGCAGGCACCGCCGCCCACGGGTTCATGGCCAGTACGCCTGCCCCTACCGCCCTGCCAGGCTTGGAGAAGTAGGCCTTGAACTTCTTCCAAGCGCCTTTCGCGTCATGGGTTTCCTTGCCGCCCTTGGCCCAGTTTTTCAGGTCGTCCTTCCGCTTGTAGATCCAGGGTGCTATCCCCAATGTTCCCCATTTCATGATGCCGGCAGCCGCCTTCCTTCCTCCCCAGAACGCCACGCGTGGTAGGTAGGTGGCCGCGTTGACGATGGTGGTGATTTCCTGCTTGTTCCTTTTCGCCGAGAACGTTTCCTTGGCGTCGCTTACCATGCTTTTCCCATACTCCTTGAGCGCGCTCCCTACCTTGCTCGGTTTGGAGGTGGGCTTACTGGAAGCAGAAGGAGTGTGGTCGTGCCCGTGCGCTTTTTCGGGATGCGGCGCGTGGGATTCGGGTGCGTGCGCTACGGTCTTATGGACCTGTTCGGCCGTGTGCGCTTGCGTGGCGGCCACTTCGGGTGAAGGGGCAGCACTGACTGTCGTTTTGTTTTCGACAGTAACCTCAGAAGCGCCGGATTGTACTTCGGGATGGGACATTTGTTTTACTGGTTCTTGGCCTCGTTCATCAAGGGCGTGAGGGCTTCCTTGTAGGGTTTCGTGTTTTGGAACTCCTTGGAGGTGAATTTCGAGGTCGTATAGGTGTGTATTTCCCAAAAGGAGCCGTTGCGGGCCTGGATGAAGTCGCGCACGGCTTTCGTATCGCCCTCTTTCACCGTTCCCCAATCGGAGGCTTTGATCGCTAGGAATGCCACGGTGACGTCGTTGGTTTCGGTAGCCATGCCGTAATATTTCTTTTTTTCCACGATCGGGGATGCACGGAATCGGAGGATGCCATTCGTACGTTGGCTGGGCATGTAGACCAGGGCGTAATCCAGGCCTCCGTCATCACGGCCGAGGTAGCGGTGGATTCCCATCCCGTAGTCCTTTTCTGGCTTGAAGTCCATTCCCGTGAGCGTGGAGCCATGGGTGATGGATCCGAGACGGTAGGCGGCGGAAACTTCGTTCTTTTCCTCGGTACCTTTCGTCCCACTTTCCTTTTCCTCTGCCGGCTTCCCCTTCATGGCTTCCCTGATCGCTTCCACGTCCGATTTCACATTCAAAGACCCCCAGTCTGTCGCGGAATAAACCACGTTCCCTTTCCCCTCCGTCAGCTCGATATCCCAACTCGCATTATCATTGTCCAGCATGAGGGTGTATTTCTTTTCTCCTAGGACGAACTCCAACGTCAGGTAGTCGTTGTTCCCGTTCCACGTACTCCCTTCCGCCAGGGTGATCTTCTCGCCGCCCAATCCCTTCACTAGTGCCAGGGCTCCTTTGTGGAGTTCGGTCGTGGGCTTGAGCAAGGATACGTCCCCGCCTGCCAATACTTCCCTGATGTCCGTAGCGTCCGTGGCTATGTCCATACTCCCACCATCCGTCGTGTCATATACCTTCTTTCCATTAGCATCGGTAATCTCAATATCCCACCCCGTCGTGTCGTTATCCAGCATCATGCGGTAGACTTTCCCCTCGAACGCGAACTTGACGTACACGTAGTCGTTATTCTTTTCCCATTTCTTTCCCCCTTCTGGATCCAATGCTGCGGTTTCCAGAACACCCATAGCACTTAAAAGCGATACCATATTCTTCTGGAGGTCCGTCGTTCTTTCGAGGTTCTGGATCTTGTTGTCTTGTGGTTCTGGTTCCATTTCGCCCATAGCAGGAACCAGGTTTGTTGATGCCTTCAGTTTCCCCAGTTGCTTCGAGATATCCCCATGGACTCTGCCCGTTTCGGCGGCGTAGTGGATTCCGTCGGACCTTCCTTCCGGATTGCTCGAAGGAACCTGTGGCTTATCAAGATTGCGGAAGATGTGGTGGAGAACCTGTGTCCCCCTGAAACAGTGCATCTGGGGGCTCATACTTTCGGCGCGTTACGGATCTTGTTCATCAGGGTACGGATGGTGCCTGCCTCGTCGGATCTACGT
>CAYOUH010000019.1:11402-11784 GCA_964407085.1 uncultured Candidatus Peribacteria bacterium
CTCGATGCGATCGATTTCCGCGATCGTTTGGTCGGCCAGGGTTCGTAGGTGCGCTATGGCCTTTTCGTCGAACTCTTCGAGTTTCTTGCGGGAATCTTCTATCGTTGCGGCCAGGTCACGCTTGGCTTTTTCCAATTCCTCCACCGTCCCTGCACGTTCCCGTTCCAGATCGTTCTCGATACGATCTGCGATCGCGGCGACACGTTTAAGGATGGTCGGATCCACCTCTTCCACCGTCACGGCTTCGGCGAGGGAAGCGAGGATGCCCTCCCTTTCATTTTCTTCCAACGGGATACCGCGGATGAATTCTTCGATTTGCTCGATGGTCATAGGGTGGCGAGGAATGCAGAATCAAGGTCTTTCTTCCAGTCGATCTTCGATA
>CAYOUH010000020.1:0-249 GCA_964407085.1 uncultured Candidatus Peribacteria bacterium
TGGATTTTGAAGATCTTTCCAGTCGTCTGCCTGATGTTCTTGCGCGAATGACGGCCAACGGCGTGGGAGCGGCCGTCTGCATTGCCGTCAACCTTGAAGACCTGCCCCGCGTGCTGGCACTGGCCGAAAGCGACGATCGTCTCTTTGCCAGCGTCGGCGTGCATCCGGAATACTCCGATACGCAGGAGCCTTCCGAGGACCAGTTGGTTGCGCTTGCCGCCCACCCGAAGGTAATCGCCATCGGTGAAA
>CAYOUH010000020.1:259-10940 GCA_964407085.1 uncultured Candidatus Peribacteria bacterium
TCAGGATGCGCCGGAGTGGCAGCGCGATCGCTTCCGGGTCCATATTCGTGCAGCACGGCGCTGCGCCTTGCCATTGGTGATCCATACCCGTGATGCGGCGCCAGACACCTTGCGGCTCATGGCGGAAGAGGGCGCCGGCGAAGCAGGGGGGATCATGCACTGTTTTACCGAAACCTGGGAAGTCGCCGCTGCCGCACTGGATCTCGGCTTCCATATCTCCTTTTCCGGTATCGTCACGTTCAAGAACGCCCTGCAAATCAAGGAAGTCGCCAGGAAAGTGCCGCTGGATCGGCTGCTGATCGAAACCGACGCGCCTTATTTGGCGCCCGTGCCGTTTCGCGGAAAAACCAATGAGCCGGGCTTCGTCCTGCATGTGGCAGAAGAAATCGCCAGGCTCCGCGGCCTGAGTGTCGAGGCCGTGGCCGAGATCACTACCAATAATTTTGTCCGGCTTTTTCCCGGCACAAGACAAACACTGCGAACACTGGAGTTGCCATGAGAAAAATAGCGTGTGCCGCGATCATTTCGCTCCTTGCTTCCCTGCCAGCCCATGCGGGCGCCTACGAAGATATGCTGGAAGCCATCATCAGGGGCAACGCTTCCGAGGTTGCCGAGATCATCAAGATGGGGTTGGACCCCAATATTGTCGACAAACAGGGAAACACCCTGCTGATACTGGCGGTCGCGACATTGGGCGTGGGCGGGTTCCCGGCGGTGACGGATCCCAAGCGGGAGTGGTACCGACGGTGGGAAGTGATGCTCATGGCGCTGCTGGTGCCGTTCTTCATCATCTACGGGATAGGATCGTCGGTCACGCTGCCGTCGGTGTCGGGCCTGGTGTGGGGTGTGACGGAGAGCGATTTCCGCGCGTTCGCCACGGTCTCCGACCCGGTATGGGGAGTATGGGGCAACGTGGTGAACCTCTATGGGTTCTGGATCCAGGACGCGTTGCTGCCGAAGGACTTCTTTGGAGCGTGGTTCCTGATCGGGCCGATGCTCCTGGTCCTGTCGGTGATCGGCCTCTCCGAACGGGTGCGGCACGGGGACTACCTGGCCATCACCTGCGCGCTGATCCTGCCGTCGGCCATCGTCATCGCGGTGGGGTACGGGTCACCGCTGACGGAGCCCTTCGTGCGCTCGGCCATGGTGCACCTGCCGGGATTCTCCGGCCTGCGCGAGACGGCCAAGGCGGTCGGGGGGATCGCTTTCGTGTACGCCCTGTACGCGCCGCTGGGCCTGCGGTGGCTGATCCTCAGGCACGGCGGATCGATGGCCTGGAAGCGCACGGGAGCCATCGCCCTGACGTTCCTCGCTCTCATCTCGAGTAACGGGTTGCTGGGGAACTTCCACGGGCAGGTCCGGTCTGGGGAGTATCCCGTGTCGTGGGAGGAGGCAGCCCAGCGGTTACAACAAGAAAAGGCCACGGGACTCCTGGTTCTGCCGTGGGAGGCCTACGTGCGGCTGCCGTGGGTGCAGGGGAGGATGGTGGCCAATCCGGTGAACGCGTTCTTCCTCGTGCCGATCCATTCCTCGGGACGGAGCAACGAAACCTACCACTTGTCGTCGGAAACCGCGCCGCTCGACCAGGCCGTATATCGGCTGGTGCAGGGATTCTCCACGCTGCAGGAGGAACGTTCTGCGCTGTCGGGCGCGGGAGTATCGCACGTGCTGCTGCTGATGACGGAGGACGCTGAACGCTACGCGGCATTCCTGTCAGAAGATGCGTGTCCGCGCTCGCTGGTCACGGCGGATCTCATGCTGTGCCGGCTGAAGTGAGAGGATTCCTGAGTACCAAAAAACCCTTCGCGTCGGCGAAGGGTTTTGGAGTTTCAGATGCTGGATGCCGAAGGGTTTCAGGGGTGCTGCTCGACCGTGACCTTGGTGGCTACGAATCCGCTGCCCGAGTCGTTGCCCTTCACTTTCACTGTGTCGTTGATATTGAGCTTGGCAAAGGTGTTGACCCCGTGGCCCGAGAATTTCGTTCCGGGGGTAACGGTGAAGGTGGCGTAGACGCTGGGACGGATCTGCACGGTGAACGTGTTGGCCGTCTTGGCCGTCACGTAGGCCCACTGGACGAAGGTGCGCTCGCCGACGTTGCCGTAGTTGCCCTTGTCCGCACTGACCGTCTGGGCCAGGTACTGTCCTCCGCTGGAGTAGAACTTCGATCTGACGGTATCTCCGACCTCGATGTCGGCGATACTGCCCTGCTTGGCGAAGCGCGTTTGGGCGTTCACCACCAGGGTGACGGTGTTGTCCGTCCCCGGATCGATGGTGATCGTCGAGGCGCCCACGGCGGTGACGGTTCCGTCGGCGGTATAGTAGGAGCCGAAGTTCACGAATTTCGCGAAGACTTCGGGGCTGGCACTGATGATGCCGGCGATGGCGATGAGCAGGACGGCGGACGTTCCGACCAGTTTCTTGGAGTACGTGTGCATGGAGGATTTGTCAGTTACGCGGATAGGCTTCGGAGTGAGCATGCTACCTACTCACTAATACGCAGGTCAACGCCGAGGTGTTTCCCTAGGCCTCGGCAATGGGGTTTAATATGCTCCAGTATTCCCGTTTTTCCTCTAAGGAAAGCCGTCTCTGGCCGCATAGTAGACAGGTCCTTTTTCCTTTGTCCACTTGTCAACTATGTCCCTGAATCACATTTTTGCGCAACAAATGGGTTTTGGTTTTTCTGGGCTTCCTAGTCCCCAGTCTTGTCTTGCAGGTATCCTTTTAGCATAAGCCGTAACGTCGTTTTCCCCTTCGTGGTTTTGAAGTAGTCCTCTCTCCGTCGTGCATCTTCTTGCGATCGAAAGGCTTCGTAGAACACGAGCTCGATCGGGAGTCGTTTGGCGGTCGAGACGTTCTTTCCGCGCTGGTGTTCTTGGAGCCGGCGCTTCAGATCCGAGGTATATCCTATGTAGAATTTCCTATCCTTTTCGCTTCGTAATACGTAGGTGTAGAAGAATTCCATATCGTTTGGGGCTTAGGGCCATGAACCAGTCACTTCGTTCCGGTTCACGGCATGCACCACTCGTACGGCAAAGATACCCCGTGCTTCCCGAAGGGCAATACTGTCGTGGCCTGCCATGTACCCGAGCGAGATAGGATGAATGTCTGCCATGAACCAGTCACTTTGTTCCGGTTCACGGCATGCACCACTCGTACAGCAAAGATACCCCGTGCTTCCCGAAGGGCAATACTGTCGTGGCCTGCCATGTACCCGAGCGAAGCGAGTGGTGCATGGTACCGCGTATGGGAGTCGAACCCATGATCTTCTGGATGAGAACCAGATGTCCTGGACCACTAGACGAACGCGGCGTGGAGGAGGCTTACATACGCTCGGGAACCTTTATTCCGAGCAGGCCCAGCCCGAGCTGGAGCATAGTACAAACGGAAGCGGTCATTTTCAAGCGTAATTGCCTCTCTGTCTCGGAGCCGTCCAGGATGGGGGTCGTGTTATAGAAGTGGTTGAACTTCTGGGCCAGCGCATAGAGGTAGTGGGCGATGACGTTCGGACGGTGCTCCGTGGCCGATTGCGCCACGGCTTCGGGGAAGGCGATCAGGTGCAGCAGGACCGCGCGCTCGGGTGGTGTGAGGTCAGGAGCGGAGGTCGGAAGCTGGGGGTTGGAAGCGTTGGCTTTGGCGAGGACGCTGCGCCCGCGGGCGTAGGTGTACTGCAGGTAGGGGGCGCTGTTGCCCTCGAGCGAGATGATCTTGTCCCAGTCGAAGGTGACGTTGGTCGTGCGGTTCTGGGACAGGATGGCGTACTTCACCGACCCGATGCCGATGATCTCGGCCAGGGTGGCCTTGTCCTCGTCGGACAGTTCGGAGCGCTTTTCCTCCAGCAGGGCGCGAGCACGGTCGACGGCTTCCTCCAGTACTTCGTCCAGTGGCAGGATATTGCCCTTACGCGTACTCATTTTGCGGTCGGAGAACTGCATGCGGCCGAAGGAGACGTGGACGTTGTGAGCCTTCGTCAGGCCGAGCATGTCCGCCATCATGAACAGCTGGCGGAAGTAGAGTTCCTGGGCCACGTCGACCACGTTGATCATCAGGTCGGGGTGGAAGAGCCGCTGCCAATCCAGCACGCGGGCCAGGTCTCGGGTGTGGTAGAGCGAGGCGCCGTCGCCCTTCACGATGACGCAGGTAGGAAGGATCTCGTCGGGGAATTTGCAGACCAGGGCGCCTTTCTCGCCTTCGACGAATACCCCTTTCTCCTTTCCCAGGGCGATGACTTCCTGAAGCTTGTCCTGGTAGTAGGCTTCCCCGTGGAAATAATCGAAGCGTACATCCAACCGTCCCCACGTCTTTTCGAATTCCGCGAGGCTGGTTTCCTTGATCCACTCCCAGAGCTTGAGGTTTTCCGGATCGCCGTTCTCCAGCTTCGCGAACTCCGCGCGACCGGCGTCCTCGATGGAAGGATCCTTTTCGGCCTCGTCGTGGAAGCGGACGTAGAGCTTGAGGAGCTCCGGGATGGGATCGGCATTGACGGCTTCCACATCGCCCCAAGTCTTGTAGGCGTGGATGAGCTTGCCGAACTGCGTCCCGTAGTCGCCGACGTAATTATCCCTGACCACTTTGTATCCGCAGTAGGACAGCGTATCGTTGATGGCTGCGCCGATGACGGTGGAGAGCAGGTGGTGGATGCCCATCGGCTTGGCGATGTTGGGGTGCGACGTGTCGGTGACCACCGTCTTGCCTTGGCCGAACTGCGGCTTGTCCTCCTGGTGCTCCGCGAAATACGCCAGTAATTGCTCAGGGTTGACGGTTACGTTGATGAAGCCGGGCTTCATGGGTTCGGCTTTCACGATCACCGGGTTGTCCGGCAGGGCGGCCACGATCTCGGAGGCCAGGTCCATGGGATTTTTGCCCAGCTGCTTGGCCGGGATAACGCCGATGAGAAGAGGGGGGACAGGAGGGGTTTCATGGATCTATGACAAATGTGGATGGGGATCCTGAATCTCGCTTCGCTCGCTCAGGATGGCACTTCGGCAGCCATTCGCCGCGCTCATGGGCCGAAGGCTCAGTGCCCGAAATTCCGTTGGACGGAATGGAAGTAATCGATGGCCTTATCCAGCTCAGTAGCATCGAAGTCGGGCCACAGGGTCTCGGTGAAGTACATCTCCGAGTAGACGGACTGCCAGGGCAGATAGCCCGAGAGACGCTTCTTGCCGCCGGTGCGGACGATGAGGTCGGGGTCGGGGAGGGGGGAAGTATCCAGTTTCTCAGTAATCAGTTGTTCGGTAATCTTGTCCGCAGGGATGTTTTCGTGGGCAATCTTCCGCATTGCCCTTAGAATTTCGTCGCGGCCGCCGTAGTTGATAGCCACCGTGACGACCAGGGAGGGGAAGTCCCGGGTCTTCTCCTCCATCTCACGCAGGACGGTGCGGCATTTCTCGGGCAATGCCGAGATATCCCCGATGGTGCGCATACGGATGCCCTTATCCATCAGTTCCGAGAAATACTCCGGGATGCGGGTGATCATCTCGAACATGACGGATAGCTCGGTGTCAGACCGTTCCCGCATGTTCTCGGTCGAGAGCGCCCAGAACGTGGCGTACGGGATGCCCAATTCCTGGCAGCGCAGGGCTACCTGCTTGACCGTTTCTGCCCCTTCGCGGTGGCCCTGGGCGGCGAGCTTCCCCTTGTTCTTGGCCCAGCGGCGGTTGCCGTCCAGGATGAAGGCGATGTGGTTCAGTTCGTTCTCGGGCATGGCTTACTGGTCGGTTTCGTTCAAGGAATATGCCGGTAGAGTATACGGACTGCGGCCCCGCGTTTCAAAAGATTATGGGACCATATAATAAGGAATGGTAGAATGGCATGAACAATTCACCATGAATGAACATTCCCAGGATATTCCCCGCTCCAGCGAAAAAACCGAATCCGAGAGGCGACTTCGGATGATCGATGCCTATGTCTGGAAGGAAACCGGCGTGCGACAGGCGTTGCTGAATCCTCCTCGATTCCTGAAGCCATCGTTTTTAGCGAAGATTGAGGGCGTAGATGGCTTATGGGACCTATCCCTTGAAAAGAACGGGATGGTCCGTATCGTGCTGGGTGACAGATCGTACGGTTTGTCGAAAAGGGTTGACGGCGGGTATGGGGTGACCGTGAAAAAGGGTAAGGAAGAGTCCACTCTTGATGCCGATGCGCCTGAAGCTTTGGAATTCCTAAAAGCTCTGGAGGCTATGCTGAACGCCTACGCGTCTCAAATCGAACAGGGTATCAAGGTGAACAAAGCTAGAGAGAAGCTCAGGGATACTATCCTCAAGCGTCGTTCACCGGAACAGTGAGAACTTCTTCGTCAGTGGCTTGAGCTGCTCGGTGTCGCCAAAGAGGCATACGCCCCAGTACTCCAGCTCCGTGGCGGCCTTCGCGCGGGTGGCTTCGCGCTGGGGATCCGATCCGCCGATAGTCATCGTGTCGGTGAAGAAGTTGTACGGGATGTTGAGTTCCTTGGCCTGTTCTATGACCTTCGACAGCTGTGAGGAATTATCCGCGGAGAGCACGATGAAGGGGAAGTGCGAGATGGGGGAGTGGACCGAACCGTCCCGATCCTGGTAATCGAGGAAGGTCCCGTCGTCACCCAGTCCGTGTCCGCCCACGAGGCCCGCGGCCATGTGCCCAAGCGCATTCATGAGGCGGCCGGTTTCCGCCTTCTTGCTGAGCACTGCGACGAAGCGCTTGGTGGTTTCGTCGGGCAGGGAAGAGGGTTGGGAGCTGGAAGCAGCAGGCTTCTTTTCGGGAGATTGCTTCGCTTTGCTGGCAATGACGGAGTCCTGTTCCGGACGCACGAGGGGGAACAGGACCACGTCGCGCAGGTTGTCCTGGTGGGTGAGGAGCGCCACGATGCGGTCGATGCCCATGCCCCAGCCGCTGATGGGCGGCATGCCGTATTCCATGGCCTTCACGTATTCGTCATCCTTGCCATGGGCTTCGTCATCGCCTGCCCCTTGGGCGGCGGCCTGCTGCTCGAACCGCTCCGCCTGGTCCACGGGGTCGACGAGCTCGGAGTAGGCATTCACCAGTTCCCATCCGACGGCGACGAGCTGGAAGCGGTCGACGATGCGCGGATCGGCGTCGTTCTTGCGCGCGAGGGGGGAGAGCTCGACGGGGTGGCCGATGAGGAAGGTCGGGTTCACGATCTTGCGGCGCGAGGTCTTCTTGTACAGCGCGTCGATGAGGTTGCCGTAGCCCAGTTTGTCCATGTCCTCGACCACGATGTCCTTGGCGCGGATCGCGGCGCGCAGTTTCTCGGCCGTGTCATCGGCGTTGATGTCGATGCCTGCATCCTTGAGGAGCAGTTCGCGGAAGCTGACGACGGGGTAGGGAGGCTTGAAATCGGCCTCGATCAGCTTCCCTTCAGAATCGGGGATGGATACCTTCGTCGTGCCAAAGAGTCCCGTGGTCAGAAACTCCAGCATGTTCTCCGTGAAGCGGATGTTGTCCTCGTAGTTCCACCAGGCGGCGTAGTGCTCGCAGGCGGTGAACTCCTGCAGGTGGGAGGGGTCCATGCCTTCGTTGCGGAAGACTTTGCCGATCTCGAAGGTGCGCTCGAAGCCTCCGACGATGGCTTCCTTCTGCGGGGTCTCGATGGCGATGCGCAGGTAGAAGTCCTGGTCGAGGGCATCGTGATGGGTGACGAACGGGCGGGCCAGGGCGCCGCTGGCCGTGCTGCCGAGCGTCCCGGACTCGATCTCGACGAAGCCGTGGGACCAATAGAACTCGCGCAACAGCTTGATGAAGCGGCTGCGGACCATGAAGCGGTCGAAGGTCTCGCGGTTGGTGACCAGGTCGAGATAGCGTTGTCGATACATTGTCTCGCGATCCTTCAGCCCATGGAACTTGTCAGGGAGGGGTCTGAGCGCCTTGCCGAGGAATGTCCATTCCTTCACCAATATGGAGGGTTCGCCCTTCTGCGTCGTGAACCGCTCGCCCTCGATGCCCAGGAAGTCGCCCATATCGACGAGCTCCAGCAGTCGCGCGATGTTTTCCTTTCCTATGACGTCTTCTTTGAAGACCAGCTGGATGCGGCCGGTGTCGTCCTGCAAATGCCCGAACACGATGGCGCCCATCTCGCGCATGGACATGAGGCGTCCGGCGGTTTTCAGCGCCGTGCCATCCTTCGACTGGCCGGAGGCGAGCGCCGTATCGCGCTTGTCGAATTTCTCGGGGTAGGGATGGATGCCGGCGGCGCGGAGCTTTTCGACCTTCGCGAGGCGGACTGAGCGTTCGTCGATCATGGGAAAAGTAACCAGTATCTAGTAACCAGTCGACAGTACTTTCCCCTACATCCCTCTTCGGTTACTGTGAACTGGTTACTGTGAACTATTCCTCCTTCTTCGTGGCCGCACGGGTGCGGCTCACGGCAGCCTTCTTGGCGGGAGCCTTGGTGGAGGTGTAGCTAGCGGTCGTACCGCCGGCGGCTTTCTTCGTGAGGCCAGACTTGGCCAGGCGCTTGGCGAGGATGGCCATGGCGTTCTTCAGCCACTTGGTCTCGCCTTCCTTGGCGATGCGGTTCGTCAGAGTCTTGAATTGCTTCAGTAGCTCTGTCGAGGCCTTACCTGCCTTGTGAGGCTTGCCGAAGTTTGGGTTGTACGTTACGCGTGCGCGCTTGGATGTGGAGCCCATGGAGAATGTATGAAGAGTGTTTGATCGGATAATCGTCAGGTAAAGTAGCAGGTTCTAGCGGAAACGGAAGGTTTGGAGAATTTTTTCATTCCTGCCAAGGCGAAACAATGTGGATCTTATGGAGCGTATTTGACCATGGAAAGCCAAAAGCGTACAATGAGGGGGTATGTTTCCACTCGTAATGAACGCCCTGAGGAAAACCAAAATCGTGTGCACCATCGGTCCTGCCACCTGGGATCGTGACCAGCTGCAGAGGCTGATTGAAGCGGGCATGGACGTGGCGCGGCTGAATTTCTCGCACGTCACCCCCGACCAATATCCCAAGTATGAGGAGCTTATCCGGCTCATTCGGCAATTGTCCGTGGACAACGGCAAGGAGATCATGATCCTGCATGACCTGGGAGGACTGAAGATCCGCATCGGCAAGCTCGAGGGCGAGAGGATGCTTCGCAAGGGCGAGCGGGTGACGCTGGTGCAGGGCGAGGAAGCCAAGGGTGATGCGATCCCGATCAAGTATGAGCACATCGTCACCGACGCGGAGGTCAACGAACGCATCCTCTTTGCCGATGGCAAAGTGGCACTGCGGGTGGTCGAAAAGCATGCCGATCGGCTGGTAGCCGAAATCCTCAACGACGGATCGGTCGTGAGTTACAAGGGAGTGAACCTGCCCGATACCGCGGTATCGGCTCCGAAGCTCACCGAGAAGGACAAGCGCGACATCGTGTTCGGCATCGCCAACGACGTGGACATGATCGCCATCTCCTTCGTCCGCACGGTGGAGGATGTGATGGAGGCCCAGCAGTACATCAAGGCCCAAGGCGGAGTACAAAAAGTAATGGTGAAGGTCGAGCGTCCCGAGGCGGTACGCGACATCGAAGCGATTACCCGGACCGCGGACAGCATCATGGTGGCGCGCGGCGACTTGGGGGTGGAGGTGCCCTATGCCGAGGTTCCCGTGATGCAGAAGAAGATGATCTCGGTCGCGGCCATCTACGGCAAGCCGGTCCTGGTGGCGACGCAGATGCTGTACGGGATGACTCACAGTCCGTTCCCGACGCGCGCGGAGGTTAGCGACGTAGCGAATGCGGTGCACGACCGCACCGACGCCGTTATGCTCTCCGAGGAAACCGCGATGGGGGAGTATCCCATCGAGACCGTGCAGGTCATGGGCAACACCATCGATGCCATGGAGCGGTCGCTCTCTGACGGATCCGACCATGCTTTCCCGACGCGCGAATACTCGACCGAACTGCATAGCGCGAAGGACATGGAGACGACGGTACTCTCCTACCATGCCCTGCAGATGGCGCAGAACGCGCAGGCGAAGTTCATCGCGGTAATCAGCCGCAGGGGATATTCCGCGCTGCAGATCGCACGCTTCCGCCCGAGTATCCCGGTGGTCACCTTCGTCCCGTCGCTGCGCGTGCAGCGCGAGTTAGGATTGGTCTACGGCATGAACGAGATCCGTGTGGCGGATTTTTCCAAGGACATGATGGCCGAGGTCGAGCAGGAGCTGAAGGTGCGCAAGGGCTTGAAGGCCGGGGACAAGATCATGATCGTGTCGATCGGCAAGGAGGATCGTGGCGCGCAGCTTGATGACGTGCGGTTGGTGACGTACAAATAATATAAGGACGTCTCCCATGCTTCCTTCCTTCGGACAAGCCGCGGAGGAGCATGTCGTCCACTGCGTGGCAGCCATGGGATGGGAGGTCCTAGAGCGCAACTACCATAGCCGCTTCGGGGAGATTGACATCATCGCCCTGGATCGTGGCGAGGTGGTCTTCATCGAAGTGAAGGCACGTCGGGGCACGGCATTCGGAACGCCCGTCGAATCCGTGACGGAAGCGAAGCTGGAAAAGATCACCATGACCGCGCACGAGTACCTGTCGTCGAAGGGATGGGAGCAGCGTCCCTGGCGGGTAGACGTGTTCGCCGTCACGCAAAAAAACGGGACGTGGGTCCTGGATCACCTGCCGAACTTCGGATAAGTCACGCCAATCCCACGAGGTAGAAGACGGCTCCCCGCAGCACCGCTCCGACGGCCACGGCGTAGGCATTC
>CAYOUH010000020.1:10950-11374 GCA_964407085.1 uncultured Candidatus Peribacteria bacterium
GGAACGTCGGCCTGATCCCGTTCGGGGAATCGACCCGCATCGTCGGCTACACCGGCGCGCAGACCATCGCCCAACTCAAGACCGCGATGGACATTGCGGCTGTCACCGACGCGACGCTGGCCGCCAAGGCGCCGCTCGCCAGCCCGACGCTCACCGGCACGCCTGCCGCGCCGACGGCGGCCGCGTATGCGTTTTTCAGTAGCCGCGTGCGGCGGTACAAGTAGGTCAGATGCATGATGCTGGCTTGTTTGGCGGCTGACTCCTCCGCTGATTTCACCTGGAACTGCGTGAAGTCCTTGAGTGGGATGGATTGTCCCAGTTTCGTTTCCATTACTCCGAGCTTGTAGCTTAAGAGTTCGATCTTGTGTTCGCGGCTGGCAACCTGGTGCTGCAGGGCTCCGACGAGGTTGCGCAGCTCGGTCTC
>CAYOUH010000021.1:0-11244 GCA_964407085.1 uncultured Candidatus Peribacteria bacterium
TCATCGAGGATGCCCGTATTGCGGGACATGCGGTAGGTCAGGTCCTTCACCGTGTTCTTCACCTGCTGTTCGACGCTGCGGTAGGGGGGCTCGATGAACCCGTACTTGTTGACCTTGGCATAGCTCGCCATGTGGACCACGAGACCGATGTTCGGTCCTTCCGGAGAAGCGATCGGGCAGATGCGACCGAAGTGGCTGGAGTGCACGTCGCGGACTTCGAACGAGGCGCGCTCACGGGAGAGTCCTCCCGGACCCATGGCGCTGATGCGGCGCTTGTTTTCGAGTTCGGACAACGGGTTCGTCTGGTCCATGAACTGCGACAGCTGGGAGCTCGAGAAGAACTCTTTCAGCGCCGCGGTGATCGGCCGGCTGTTGATGAGCTGCGTCGGGGTAACGGATTCGAGATCCACGACCGTCATACGGTCCTTGGCGATACGCTCCATGCGCAGGAATCCGATCCGCATCTTGTTCTGAATCAGTTCGCCCACGCTGCGGATACGGCGGTTGGCCAGATGGTCGATGTCATCGGCTTCGCCTTCGCCTTCGTTGAGCCGGATGAGGTGCTTGAGGATGAGGACGAGATCGTCGGCCTGGAACACGCAGTGCTTGCGATCAAACGGCCGGTCGATGCCGAAACGCGCGTTGATCTTGTAGCGCGCGACCTGGCCCATGTCGTACTTCTTGAAATCGAAGAACAGGTTCTCGATGACCGACTTGGCGCTGCTCGCCGTCGCTAGGTCACCAGGACGAAGGCGCTTGTAGATGGCCTGGGCAGCCTCTTCGGCCGTCTTGGCGGGGTCCTTCTCAAGCGTCAGGCGAATCGAGTTCTCGGTGATATCCTTCGTCACGTCGGAAAACAACCCGATGATGTCCTTGTCCTTCGGGAATCCGAAGACGCGCAGGAGGGAAGTGATCGGTACCTTGCGCTTGCGGTCGATCTTGACCCATATGACGCCCTTCTTGTCCGTTTCGATTTCCAGCCAGGCTCCTCGCTTAGGGATGATCTTCGCGGAGAACATTCCGGGAGCGGCGGCGCTGTTGGAGAAAAACACACCCGGGCTGCGCACGATCTGGTTGACGATCACGCGCTCGATGCCGTTGATCACGAAGCTGCCCTTGTCGGTCATCAAGGGGATTGCGCCCAGGAACACATCCTGTTCCTTGATTTCGCCCGTCTCCTTGTTCGTCATCTGCACGTGGCACTTGAGCGGGGACTCGTAGTTGAGGTTCTTGCGCTTGGCCTGCTCCACGGTATACAGCGGCTGGTCGAATCCGTGCGAGAGGAAGTGCAGGTCGATCTTCTTACCCGAGAAATCGTTAATGGGACTGATCTCGTCAATAAGCTCGCGAATTCCCTCGTCCAGGAACCAGTTGAACGATTCGCGCTGGATCTCGAGGAGTTCCGGGATTTCCACGTCGTCCATTTCTGGACTGAAGAAATACCGGTCATTGTTCACGAGCGTCGGCTGGATGGGCAGGGACACCTTGGTCGAACCGGTGGTCACCTTACGGGTCGGTGTGACCATGACGGTCGTCACCTTCTCTTTCTTGTCTTTCGTGACCGGCGCGGGCTTGGCCTTTGGGCTTGCAACCTTGGCGGGAACGATGGCCTTGGCCTTGGCGACAGGCTTCTTCGACGAAACCACCGCTACCTTCTTATTGGCAGGGGTCTTCTTCGGCGCCGGTGCTGTCTTTTTCACGGCCTTGGTTACTTTCTTGGGAGCAGGGGACTTTTTACTGGGCATCCGCGGGTGGAGTGAGACGGGGACGTAAAAAAGGAAACAAGGAGGAGAGGCATTACTTAGCCCCAATCCTACTCGCTTCCAGTGTGTCGGTACTCACTCGTGGTATGCTGAAAACGAAATCGGACTGATTAGCGCCACTATAGCGGCAAAACCAGACCCGTCAAGAAAAAGCGGTGGGGTGCAGTAATTCCCTTGCGAAAGAAGAAAGATTATTCCTTCTTGGCATCCTTGGTCGGCTCGGATGGAGCCACGGGCTCCTTGGCAGACTCGGGAACGGTCTCGGTGCTGGCAACCTCCTCAGTCTCGACCTGGACGTGGGTAACTGGCACGGCCACGCTGTCTGCGGGGGTCAGGACTTCCACGCCACTGGGGACCTTGATGTCCTCCACGCGGATGCTATCACTGAAATCGGAGAGAGAAGAGAGGTCGACGGTGATCTTCTCTGGGAGCTTGGCAGGCAAGCAACGAACTTCGATGGCGTTGAGGTTCATGACCAACACGCCGCCCTGCTCCTTGACCACCGGAGCTTCGCCGGTGAACTCCAGCTGCACCTCGGTATCGATCTCCTGATCGGCGCGGATACGCAGGAAGTCGATATGCAGCATGCGGCCGGTAACCGGATCGGTCGCCCAGTCGTGCATCAGGGCCTGGCAGGAACCCCCTTCCTTATCGAGATTGAGGATAGTACTGGACGAGACCTTTCCGTGCACGCGCAGGAAGTCCGATTCCAGGACCTGGATGGATTCGGTGGGAAATCCGCTTCCGTACATCACGGCCGGGATGTAGCCCTGCTTGCGCAACGACACGACGGCCTTGCCGGAGGCGGAGCGGGAGCTGATGGGGAGGGTGGGGGATTGGGTAGTCATGCTCGTGGTACTTTTGGGAAAGAAGGATTACGCGGTTTTGGCCATGCGCTTGAGGCAGCGCGTACACGTCTTCACGCGGATGCTCATGCCCAGCGACGGTTCGAAGATGCGCTTGTTCACGAGGTTCGGCAGGAACCTGCGCTTCGTCTTGCGGTTGGAATGGGAGACGTTCTGGCCGGCACTGGCCTGTTTGGAGCAGAAATCGCAACGTTGCGCCATGGTAATGGGGGTGCGGAAAAGGATTGGTGGGCGGGAAGCGTCGCTTGTACGTTCGCTCCTCCTCCCGTAGAATGTCGCCTGCCCATTCTTCATAATTCCCGCCCGAAATCAAGGGAAATACCCCCTCATGGAATACCTCCTGCTCGCCGTCCATATCATCGCCTCCATCACCGTCCATGAGTTCAGCCACGCCTGGGCTGCCACGCAGCTCGGCGATCCCACGGCGAAGAACGCTGGGCGCCTGAGCCTCAACCCCCTCGTCCACGTGGATCCCTTGGGACTCCTCATGCTCTTCCTCGTGCACTTCGGTTGGGGCAAACCCACTCCATACAACCCCTACAACCTCCGCAATCCCCGTCTCGGCAGCCTCCTGATTGCCATCGCCGGACCGATTTCCAACTTCCTTCTCGCCATCATCCTCGCATTCATAGCCAAGAGACTCGGCTTTGCCTCGCCTTGGGGCTCCTTCTTTGCCATGGGCGTATTCATCAACCTGGGCCTCATGGTGTTTAACCTGCTTCCCATCCATCCGCTCGACGGCACAAAGATCGCCGCGTACTTCATCCCCGTGCGCTACCATGAACCCTTCGAGCGCTATGTCCAAAAGGGACCCTTCATCCTCATCGGCATCATCCTGTTCGAGCGCTTGACGAACATCCCGATCCTCAGTCCCATTATCCTGGGAGTGATCGAGAGGCTCGCCCTGGTGATCGGACTAGGAGTCTAAGCCGTCTAACAACTTAGAGACTGGAAGGAATGCCCGCAGTCCAGTTCGTAGTGGGAGCTGCATCAGCGGTAGTCGACGTCACGTCGTTGAATTTGATAGCAAGGGGATTGGCAACTGAGATGACACCGGCTTGGGCGGTCTCACCATCCAAACGAACTCCCAACCCCGCAGCGCTGGACACTACGTTGGTAGCTGCCAGGTTCGTACTTGCGCTCTCAGTCGAAAGGCGATCCATGGTCTGCGAACCCTTCACAATGGCTGCATACCCGTTCGGAAGCTCTTTCGTGGCGAGAATGGCATATTTTGGGCCATTATACGCGTAGAGGAAATAGACGTTCCGGGGATCCATGGGGGTGTTCTTGAGCTTGAGATTGGTCCAGTCCGCCGGCAGGATGCCTTCACTATCCGGGCCGTAGGAAGATGTACCGGGATTCCATCCTCCCGTCGTTCCCTTGGCCTTGGAGCCGGTGAAGGATGAGTGGCTCGTGAAATAGCAGTAATCGTTTGCTGCAGCTATGGCGTTGGCATTACATTTGGGAGGCGCCCCGTAGGTGAAAATGAACTGGTCTATGGCCTTGATGATGTCGTTCATTTCAGCAATACGGGTAGTATTGCGACTGTCCCGCACGTAATCATTGTAGGAAATGAACCCGATCACCGAAAGGGTAACGATGATGGCCATCACGACGATGAGCTCGATCAGGGTGAAGGCGCGTTTGGTAGGAGTGGTCATAGGAATGCGGTCAAGGGGATAGGAGCGTGGACATATCTTGGTAGTATACCATATCAACGGGCTTTGTGTCATTCAGATCAAACTCCCAGGGTTACCAAGAATAGGGGACGGGGCTGTCGGGGTCCGTGCTTCCTTCGGCCAACAAAGCCTCGGGGGCTGTAAATTGGAAGGACCCTCCAGTTGTCCTCCATCCATAAATATCGGTAGGAAAGCCCAACGCTGCCTTAATAACATCGGTGGTGGAAGGTGAACCGACCAACATCGCCACTGACCCTCGAGCGATCGTGGAATACCCAGTACCCGCTGAATCTTCCTTGGTAGCAAAAACAGCATATTTCGATCCCCCGTTAGTAGCGTAGAGGTACCACGGCCCTCGCGGATCAGTGGGATTCGATTTGAACTGCAACTTGGTCCAATCACTTGAAGCTCCGAGGCCGTCTACGCCATAGAGTACTCCACTTCCATTGGAAGGTATGGTAACTCCGGCAGTGGCGGTATTGAACGCGGTAGCCTTTGTAGACGACAGAGCAGTACTCCCATCGAACGGAGTGAAGTAACAAGTTTGGGGACCGGAAATGAGGGTGGTAGCATCGATCCTGCAAAGCGGCGCCCGGCCGTACGTGAAAATGAATTGATCAATCGCCCCTACTATTCCTTTGAGGTGTGCTTCTCGCGTGGCGTTGCGCGCATCTCGCACGTAGCCGTTGTATGAAATAAACCCAATCACCGAGAGGGTGATAATGATCGCCATCACGACGATCAGTTCGATCAAGGTAAAAGCGGGCTTGATGGATGCGATCCTGATAGTATTGGACACGGTCGGATCAGATATTTAGGAATTGCACATATCTTGGTAGCATACCATATCGAAGGCAAGAAAAAGCCCGTTGCATCGCAACGGGCTTTGTTTCCTTCACATCAAATCCATCCCAGAATTTACCAGGAGTACGGAACGGGACTATCAGCATCGGTGCTTCCCTCTGCCAAGAGTGCTTCGGGGGAAGTATTGAGGAAAGAGCCAGCCGCCGTTCTCCATCCGAACACCGTATTCGTAGGATAGCCTAACTCGGTCCTGATGACGTCAGTCGTCGCAGGAGAACCGACGGGCATAGCCTTGTATCCCTTGATCATCGTTGAGTAACCAGTCCCGGTCGCCTCTTCTTTGGTGGCAAAGACAGCGTACTTCGAACCACCATCAGTCGCGTAAAGGAAGTACGGGCCACGAGGATCGGTAGGATTGGACTTCAGGTTCAACGAGTTCCAATCGGCCGCATTTATACCGACACGATACGTCGAATGAATAGGCAGGTAGGCTCCAGCACCGGCCTCCACGGCCGTGGCCTTCGCAGCGAGGATCTGGGTAGTGCTCGCATTGTTGTACCCAGGAGTGAAGTAGCAAACAGCTGCAGTAGTCACTGCTGCTCCAGTCGAGTCATTACACCGAGGAGCACGGGCATTATTGAAGATGAACCGATCGATGGAGGCGACGGCCTCATCCAACTGGGACTGGCGGGTGGCGTTACGCGCATCACGCACGTAGCTGTTGTAGGAAATGAAGCCAATCACCGAGAGGGTGACGATGATGGCCATCACGACGATCAATTCGATCAAGGTGAAGGCTGAGAGACGGCGGCGAGTCATAGGCGGGAAGGGTTAGGGAGTTTTGGTATCGGATAATTATACACTAAAACCAACTCTTCTGCATGAAAAGTACGTCAGCTCGCATCAGGAGTGACACGATAAGGAACCGCAGCGGCAGTACCTTCGAAATATAGAGGAGCGACGGTACCAGATATAGCACCACTGGTGATGGTAAATCCGTTAACTGTATTGGGTGCTACCATGCCCAAGGTGCTTTGGATCACGTCCGTGGTAGCGGTGGCACCTTGGGGCATAGACTTATGTCCTTTGACAATTGTGGAGTATCCTCCCTCATCTTCCTTAGTCGCAAAGATGGCATACCTGGAACTCCCATCCGTCGCATAGAGATAGTATACCTTGCTCGGATCTTCGGGACTGTTCTTTAAGTTCATCTTAGACCAATCTGCTGCTGCGACCCCATTCACCACTGGGGAGCCCGGACATCCCGTCATGGGAACATATGATGAGGCACAAGCCTCCACTGCGGTTGCTTTTTTGGTGTCCAAAGCAGTACCGGTTCCGGACGCGAAATAACAAACGGCCGCGGTCGTTACACCATTACATCGTGGTGGCCTCCCTTCGGTGAACATAAACCGCTCAATGGCAGTATTAGCTTCGGAGAGCATTGCTACACGGGTGGCATTCCGTGAATCCCGGACGTAGCTGTTGTACGAAATGAAGCCGATCACCGAGAGGGTAACGATGATCGCCATCACGACAATGAGCTCGATGAGCGTGAATCCTGGACGAAAGTTTTTATGCATATCCATAAGGAGGGAGTACCAGACACCAACGGGTAACGCGCAATGTATAACAAAGCCAGCGGGCCAAAGGAAGGCAACGCTAGCGGGTGACGTTGTGAGGTGGGGGCTTTTGTTTCACGGTCGCATTTAGCCTGTCCCCTTCGCGGAAGGGGAACTAACCAACAATACTAGGGACCGGAAAACCGGATGCGAATGCCACGATCTCCCCCTTGATCTCCGCCAGGCCTGAAGGGTTACCTACGTTGGCAACCACGCGGCCGATCCACTTCCCGATGCGACGCATATCGTCTTCCTTCATCCCTCTCGTAGTCAACGCAGGGGTTCCGATCCGCACCCCCGAAGGATCGAAGGGGGAGCGGGTTTCTCCGGGGATCGTGTTCTTATTGAGCGTTATCCCGACAGTATCGCAAGCGTTCTGCACTTCGATCCCCACCACACCCTTACCCGTCACGTCGATCAGCACAAGGTGGTTGTCCGTTCCGCCGGAAATCAGTGTGAAGCCCTCCGCCGTGAGACTGTCAGCCAAGGCTTTGGTATTCTTCACGATCTGCGCGGCATATGTCTGGAATTCCGGACGAGCAGCCTCGCCTAGGGCCACCGCGATTCCCGCGATCACGTTCTCGTGCGGGCCACCCTGCAGTCCTGGGAACACAGCCCGATCGATGGCCTTGGCATACTGTTCTTTGCACATGATGAGTGCCCCCCGTGGTCCCCGCAGTGTCTTGTGCGTTGTAGTCGTAACAACGTCCGTAAAGGGGAAGGGGGAGGGATGAACCCCACCGACGATCAGTCCCGCCACGTGCGCAATGTCCGCCATCGAGATCGCTCCGACCTCCTGCGCGATATCGTGGAACGCTTTGAAATCCAGGTGCCGCGAATACGTGGTAGCTCCGGAGACGATGAGTTTCGGCTTGCACTCATGGGCGATCCGTCGAACCTCCTCCATGTCGATTCTCCCTGTCTCGGGATCGACATGGTACGGGACGAAATTGTAGCTCTTTCCCGAAAAGCTGATGGGCAGGCCGTGTGTGATATGGCCTCCATGGTCGAGCTTCAGTCCCATCACCGTATCGCCGTACTCCAGGAGCCCGAAATACACCGCCGCATTCGCGGGACTTCCCGACAGCGCCTGCACGTTGACATGCTCGGCGCCGAAAAGCTTCTTGGCACGTTCCCGGCACAGGTCCTCCAACTCGTCCACGTGCTCACATCCGCCGTAGTAGCGCTTGCCAGGATACCCTTCCGCATACTTGTTCGTGAACACGCTCCCCATGGCTTCCAAAACCGCCGGCGAAACGTAGTTCTCGCTAGCGATCATTTCCAATCCCTCGATCTGCCGTTTCGTTTCCCGCTCCAGGATGGTCGCGACCTCGGCATCGTTCCTCAACGCGTTGATGATCATTTGAACGTCACGGATTCCAGCACCGAACGTAAAGCGGCATCCTCCATGTTCAGGTTCAGCACGAGGAGGAAAGGCTTGCCGTCCTTATCGGAACTCTCGACCACGATCACGCGGAGCGTGGAACCCTGACTTCCGGCCCCCTGGTACTGCACGGCCTTTTTACCCCTAAACACCAGGTCGGTGATGTTATCGAGGTTTCCCTGGTCATCGTATTCGGACAAATGGGCAGTGAGCCAATCCTTGGCGCCGAAGGATGTGGTGAAAGCCTCGATGCTCAGTACTGCAGGTTCGCAGCAAAAAGGCTTTGTATCGTTATACGCAACCGACACCTTGGCACTGGAAGTGGTCGGGGGGACGAACGTCGTCGTCTCCAGGTTCAGTCCGGCGTACGCGATGTAATCGGAAGCGTAGCGCAGGGAATACTTGTACGTGGCATTATCGTACGGGAAGCTCGTTCCGTTGGCGTCACAGCCAGGGCTGAGCACCTTCACGATCACCTTCGCCACCTGCTCGCGCGTCAGGGGTTGCTCAGGTCCGAATGATCCATCCTGATACCCCGTCATCACGCAATGGAAGGCTACGCGACGAACCGCATCATAAAACCACTGCGCCTCATCCACGTCGGAGAACGTCGGAACGTAGTTGGCATTGACCGGCAACGATATTCCGCCTGAAAGCGCCACCACCTTGGCCACTTGGGCACGGGTCACGGGATCCTCCGGACCGAAACGGCCAGTCTTCTCACCATCGTCTCCGTCATATCCGGTCATGAAGCCGAGGCTGGCAACCGTCGTGACGTAGGGGTAGTACCACGTCTTTTCGTCCACGTCAGCAAACTTCGCACTTCCCATATCGGCACCGGACTGCAGGAGCCCTTTCTTTTGCGCGATGGTGTACACCATCTTCGCCAGTTGGGCGCGGTTCACGGTCTGGCGCGGGTGGAATTCCGTCCCGGCGTCGAAGAAGCCTTCCTGCTGGGCGCGGTAGATGAACCCGTAGGACCACATGCCGGCACTGACGTCCTCGTACCCGGTAAACTCCTTACTCGTCGAAGGCGTCGGAACGACGAGTACCAGGAGACAAAAGAGGCACAGAAGGGGAAGGAGTTTTTTCATGCCCCGAAGTCTATCGTCGCCCGGGCCGAAGTCAACGGGTCAAAGGTATGGAGGACGGGAAAGCCAAGGGTAGCTCAAGCCTTTCGAGCGTCGTACTGCAACAACATGGTTCCTGTAGCATTGAGGCGAGTTGTCCGCATGAGATGAAAACCCCTCTCGACTCCGTCGGAGAACAACCGCACACCTTGGCCGAAAACGACCGGTTCTACAGTGAGCAATAGCCGATCGGCCCATTCATTTCGCAGGAAATACGAATACGTTTCACCACCCCCCGTCACGCCCACATTCTTCCATCCCTGCTCCCGAAGGAATGCCATCAGGTCGTCCTTTGTCGGATCCACGAACCACGTATGGTCATCCTGCCTCTCGATTCCATCAACTTCCGTGGTCAAGACAACCCTATTCCGGTTCCCTTCCCCTGAAAGAATCGCTTCGTACGTCTTCCGTCCCAGGACCGTCGCATCGAACGTGGGCAGGAGGGCGTGGAACCATTTTTGGTCCTCTTCACTCGCCCAATCCTCAACTCTCTTTCCTTCAGTCGCGATGATCCCATCGAGGGAGGCGACCGCTACCAGAGTGAAAAAGGGTCGGTTCTCCGACCCATCCCGAGGCATCGTCGGCAGGGCAGGGGAGGCAGGGATAGCCGCCGACAGGACGGGAGCGAAAACGTCCTCTGTCGGATCGATCCTTACGTCGCTGGAATGATCCGCGTCCGTGAAAACGATTCCTTTCGCACTCCGGATGAGAACGATGGGCGTAGCCTCATCACCTTCTCCCATGACCAGCGTAGCCGCAGCCGCCAATCCGTCTGCGACGTTCACCCGCGACAGTTCCATGGTCCTACCAAATAAATCTTTCATTCCTCGGTAATCTCGGATCGGCTCAAATCCTGCGAACCCGATGGCCGTTCCGACCGTCCCGTTCCGCAGGGGAAGGCACGTACTGTCCGTGATGACCACGCCGAGATTCTGTATACCGCTCTTTCCACGCATCCATTCTAAAATCTCTCCAGCCATTTCCATCGGATCCTCCGGCCATAAGACGTAATGTCCATTCCCGTTACTCTCATCCACCCCGGCGAAGGGAATGAACTGTCCGTTCTTGATGGTGAGGAATGGCCGCGCTTCGTCATCGACCCACTCCGCCTCGTCCAAGATCATCTCCCTCTTGTCACTCGGCATTGCTCGTGTCCGCCCCTGGTGAATCGCTACCACCTTCGAAGCGATGCACACGATGTCACCTTCATGGAGCACGGGAAGCGATTCTTCAAGCACGGCAAACAAGTCATCTTTCGGCGGCAGGAGCTTCCGTACTTGTAGAGGGAGGATTTCCATGTCTGGAAGCATACGGTCCCGATCCGAGTGAATCAATGCCACCATCCCTTTGCAAACCGCAGGGCTTGTTGTAGCCTGTGGCCGCCATTTCCGACTAATTCCCCTCCATGACCACCATAGAAGGCAAGCGCCACACCCTCGCCCACCTCCTCGCCGCATCCGTCCGAGAGATCTATCCCGGCGCCAAGAACGCCATCGGTCCCGCCATCGAGAACGGCTTCTACCAGGACTTCGAGATTCCGGTTCCGGTGTCCGAGGAGGATTTCGGCAAGATCGAGGAAGTCATGCGCCGGAAACTCAAGGAATGGACCACGTCCTCGCATCGCGAGGTGACGCTCGAAGAAGCCAGGAAGGAATTCGAGTGGAACGAGTACAAGACCGAGCTCATCAATGAATTCGCGGAAGGTGGCAAGACATTGACGTTCTACGTCCTCGGCGATTTCGTCGACCTGTGCAAGGGCGGCCACAGCGAGAACCCGGCCAAAGAAGTCGATCCGCGCGCATTCAAGCTCGACAAGATCGCCGGAGCCTATTGGCGCGGCAACGAGAAGAACAAGGTGCTCACCGGCCACTCGCTGCTGATAGAGGGCGGGCTGATAAAGAAGATAGGCCCGGCCAGGAACTTCAAGGGCAAATATTCGAAGGTGATAGACGCCCACGGCAAGGTCGTCATGCCGGGCTTCATAAACGCGCACATG
>CAYOUH010000022.1:0-2444 GCA_964407085.1 uncultured Candidatus Peribacteria bacterium
CGCCGCTTCAATATTTCGCCGGACGAGTCCCAGGCGCGTTTCCGCGAAGGCATCCGAAAGGGCATGGACGAGACCGACCTGCACTTCCTGTGGCGGCGGAGCATGCTCGATACGGGTGGAATGGAGAAGGCCTTCGATCCCATCATCGCCATCGATTCGGGCTCCTCATACCCGCACTACATGCTCATGCGAGACCAGCAGGTAGGGGAGGAGTCGATAATCCTCGTGGATACCGGCGTCGATGCGGGGGGATACAAGAGCGACATGACGCGCATGCTGTTCGGTCCCGGAGCCGCTCCACGCATCACCGAGGCTTATGCGAAACTGCGCGATATCCAGGAGAAGGTCCTAATCCAGATCCAACCCGGAGGGAAGATCTCCGATACCGCCATCTACTGCGACAGGCTCTTGGGCGAAGCCGGCTTCGCTGGCAAGATGATGCACTCACTCGGCCACGGGGTAGGACTCGAAGTGCACGAGGAGCCGTATTATCGCCAGGACGGGACGGACGTCTGGGAAGAAAACATGGTAATCGCCGTAGAGCCTGGAATTTATTTTCCCGGGGATTTCGGCCTCCGCATTGAGGATACCGTAGTGGTCAAGGAGGGCGGCGTCGTCTCGCTCACCCGCACGCCCAAGGATTTGCAAAAGAGCCTCCTTTGGGTAGAATAGGCCTCGTACCCCCTCACAAAAACCCTTCCGAAAAACACCATGGCCCATATGGCAACCAACCCTCCGATGGGAGATGACGACAGCACTCCGGTAGATCCCGCGACCGCAGCGAAGTACAAGTCCGCCTGGTTCAAGGCCGATTTCAAGACCGCGATCAAGGTGCCTGCCCATCCGGATACGAAGTTCGAGGAAGGCTATTTCATCCAACTCCTGGCTCTGTCCATTTCGCTCACGCTCGACGAGAAGAAGAAGATCGTCGAGGCCGTTCCGAAGCTGTCCCAGTACCAGATCGACGAGCTCGTCCGCATCTTCGAGGAGGAACAAACCAAGTTCGCCGAACTGGCCGAGAAGCACCCCGAACAGATCGACAAGCTCCGCTCGCAGCACAAGGGGGAGTGGGAACTGTTCGAACTCGAGCAGCAGCAGAGCTCCAAGGCCCAGTCCGACAACCAGCAGGCCGAGGAGATCAGGAAAAAGCTGGGGCTAAACTGGAAAGATGACTTACAACAAGGAGGACTGGATCAGTTTCAATGGAGAAACCAATGCGGTAGATGATTTAGAGAAAGCATGTTGGTTCCTTAAGCGCACCAAAGAAAATCCCAGGAATTGGAAATGGGTTATTCTATGTACATACTCATCCCTGTATGAGTTTGCTATCTGCGCATTGAAGGGAACAACCTACATGCGAGTGGTTGAAAAGAAGAAAAATGGCGAAGAATCACTCGTAGATTTTCAAACAGCTCTCAGGAGATGCCAACAAGACGAATTCATGAAAATGACAATCGAAAGCCGAACCTTAAAACTGACACCATTGGAACAACAATCGATTACCAGATTAAGGACGGAATTTCGCAATAATTTCATCCATTATGTTCCGATCATCTGGGCCATCGAAATTCATCTGATTTCGAAAACTATCTATGACTCTTTGGGAATCATACGATTTCTTGCTTTAGAAAGTGGAAATTACGTTCACTTATCTACCTTACAAAAAAAAAACAGATCAGAAGGATGATTGAACACGCCAGAAAGAGTTTGGCCTCCCTGGACTGACCCCTACATCCCCAAATACTTTTCCACGAAGGCTTTTGTTTCCTTGAGTTTAGCGATGACTTTTTGTTCGTTGCCTTCCCCGAGTTCCTTCCCTACCACGCGCAGGGAGAGTGCCCCGCGATATCCATCCTTGGAGAGTTTCGTCAGGAGGCTTTCGATCGGCATGGACCCGTCCATCGGCAGGCCGTGATCGCGGCCATGGCGCACGTTCGACAGGAAGATGTGTACGATCTCGCCCTTGAGCCGCTCGTAGAGCCGGATCAGGTCTTCGTGTAGGCTGTAAACGTTCGAGGTATCCAGTGCCACCTCGCGGAAACGCTTCATCTCCGTCGGGCTGTTCATGGCGTGCTGCGGGATGAATCCCAGCAGGCGCGAAGGAACCGCATTGAGCAGTGCCACCTTGATGCCCGTCTTCTTGCGGATATGCGGCAGCTCGTTCTTGATCCATTGCGTGAAACCGAAATCCAGGATACGAGGAGGATGGATGGTGACGATCTTGGCCCCGATCTCCACCGCCAGATCGACGTACTTCATCACCTGCGACTTGTCCGAGAGCTTCTTGGGAGTTACCAGGTTCACTACCGGCAACCCATACTGCTCGATCAGCGATCGGATGTAGGCCGCATCCTGCGTGTCGTAGACTTTCGAAACTTCGATGTCGATCCCGTCATACCCCGCCTCCTTCGCGAACGCAAAAACGCGGTTGAGGCCGTAGTGCT
>CAYOUH010000022.1:2474-11051 GCA_964407085.1 uncultured Candidatus Peribacteria bacterium
GTGGGTGGTCCGGTTACCGGTATCGCATAAGTATACACCATTCCTCGTCGATCGGGAAATCCAAAGGCTCTATTTCCTGAGCCGCCAGGGGGACGCTCCTCTGGACGAGGTCCCTGGCGAAGGCCCCCATCGCAAACAAGCTATTCACCCTGCCAGGAACGCCTCGGCCACCTTCTTGCCTAAGACCTTCTCGAGGTGGGGCACGTCAGCTTTGCGTGCCTCGGCCATACTGCCAAATTCCTTTATTAGTGCCTTGCGCTTGGCTGGCCCGATACCCTTCACGGCATCGGCTCCCGAGACCACCTCGCCCTTGAGCCGCAGCCGGCGGTTGAAGGAGTTGGCGAAACGGTGTGATTCGTCGCGCAGCTGCTCGACCAGGTATTGGGCACTGGAGTGCTTGTCGAGTTGGAGGGGAAATGATTTCCCGGGACGGAAGATATCCTCGTTCTCCTTCGCCAGGGAAACAATAGGGATGCGCTCGGTAAGTCCCAGGTTCTTGAGGACCTTCACCCCCCGTCCCAACTGTCCCTTGCCTCCATCCAGGATGAGCAAGTCCGGGCACTGGATCAGTGATTCGCCCTTGGCCTTTTCTTCTTCGGTCGGGTGCAGGATGTGCCGCAGCCGCCGCCCGAGGGTTTCCTCCATCGACCGGAAATCGTCGATATCGTCCCCGATGGTGGCGATCTTGAAGTGTCGGTAATTCTTCTTGGATGGTTTCCCGTCGATGAAGACCACCATCGAAGCCACCGTATGCTTCCCGCTGATATGCGAAATATCGTAGCACTCAATACGCTTGGGGATGGCCTTGAGGCTGAGTACTTGTCCCAATTCTTCCGCCGCCTTCCCCGGATCGAACTTGCTCTTTTGTGCCTCCTGCACCTCGTCGCGTCGCGCGTAGGTCTCCGCGTCGCGGTTGGCCATCTTCAGGAACTGGGCCTTGGTTCCGCGCTCCGGGACCAACACCTCCACCTTCGCCCCGCGCTTGCCTTCCAGCCACGTCACTAGATTCTCTATGCCGGTAGGCAGGCTCTCGACCAACACCTCGCGCGGGATATGCGCCGCCATATCGTAGTACGTGGTGAGTAGCCGCTCGGCCACCGTTGCATCATCCTCGGCCCCGTCGCCGAGCGAGAGCGAGAGCTTCGTCTGCCCCATGAGTTTCCCGTTGCGGATGTTGTAGGCGGAAACAAAGAGGGATTTCCCGCGGCGATGCGTCCCGAAGACGTCACGATCCATGCGTTGGTTGGGATCAAGCACCTTCTGCCGCTGGTCGCTATCGCGCAGGTCACGCAGCAGGTCGCGGGTCTTGGCCGCCTGCTCGTAGTGCCGGGCTTCCGCCTCGCGCCTCATTCTCTCCTCCAGCGTCTTCTCCGCCAGGCTCGTATCACCTTTCAGGAATGCCGTAATCGCCAGGATGGTCTTGGCGTATTCCTCAGGCGCGACGGTACCGAGACACAACCCCGGACAGCGCCCAATGTGGTAATTGAAGCACGGAACGCCCGTCGCCCCTTTCTTGCGGAACGTCAGGCAGCGATAGGGAAAGAGCCGTTCCAACAAGTCCAATCCGGTCCGCACGGCTCCGGCACTCGTGTACGGACCGAAATACGTGCCCTTCCGATCCGTGATGCGACGTACGAGCAGGACATCCGGAAAAGTCTCGTGCGTGACCTTCACGTACAGGAAATTCTTGTCGTCACGCAGCAGGATGTTGTATTTCGGCTTATGCTCTTTGATGAGCAGGTTTTCCAGCACCAAGGCCTCGACTTCGTTGTCCGTCGTGGTCCATTGGATATCCGCCACTTGCTCGATCATCTTACGGTTCTTGGCCGGAGCGTTCCTGCCTCCCTGGAAATGCTGCTGCAAGCGCTTGCGGATGTCCTTCGCCTTGCCGATGTACAGGATGGTGCCGCCCGCGTCGAAGAACCGGTACACGCCCGGCAACTGCGGAACCTTGATGGACTTGAGGGAGAAGGCCTGGTTTTCCGGCTTCTGGTTGGGCATGGGTGCTTCCGTATGGTATGATAATCGGAAACCCTTTCCATGTACAACGCCGCTATCATCGGAGCCGGTCCCGCCGGATACTCCGCCGCTATCCGCCTCGCCCAACTGGGCAAGAGCGTGGTGCTGATCGAACGCGATCTCGTCGGGGGAATCTGCATCAACTGGGGCTGCACGCCCAGTAAGGCCATGATCTCCTCCGCCAAAGCCGCACGTCATGCCCGTCTCGCAGGAACCTATGGCGTCGGTACGGGGCCGATCACCATCGACTTCAGCCAGGTCGTGAAGCGCCGCGACGAGGTGATAACCCATGCCCGCGAGGAAGTGAAAGAGCTCCTGATCCACTGGGGCGTGGAGCTCGTCCAGGGCGAGGCCGAGGTTCTCGATCCAAAAACCATCCGGGTGGGCAAGAAGGGCTACCAGGCGGAAAACATCATCTATGCCACGGGCTCAACGCCCATCGTTCCCCCGTTCGTAACTCCCGGCGATCCGAGCGTGATCAGTAGCAACGAACTCGTTACGATCAAGGAGCTCCCAGCGTCGCTCACCATCATCGGCGGCGGCATCATCGCCTTCGAGGTGGCCACCATCTTCTGCCAGCTGGGAACGAAAGTCCGCATCGTGGAACTCTCCTGCGACTGCCTGACGTGCCTCGACACCGACGTGGGGGCGGTCATCACGAAGGAAATGGAGAAGATCGGCGTGGAGATCATGACGAGCCATAAGGTAATCAGTCTCGACCACGGGAAACTCATCCTCGAAAACCAGCTGACGAAAGAACAAACAACCCTCGATTCCCCACTTAACCTCGTAGCCATCGGTCGCCGCCCGGTCATCAACGAAGCGGAATTAAATCGTCTCGGAATCGCCCACACCCCGCGCGGCATCACCGTGGACGACTACATGCAGACGAACATCCCGAACGTCTACGCGCTCGGAGACAGCACGGGCAAAAGCATCCTGGCCCACGTCGCCATCCAGCAGGCACTCATCGCGGCCGAGCACATCGATGGAGGCGAGAGGAAGATGCGCTACGATGTCATCCCCGCCGTGATCTACACGATTCCCGAGGGTGCCACCGTCGGATACACGCCGCATAACGAACCTGCAGGCATCCGCGACGTGCGTTATCCGTTCTCAGCCAACCTGCGCTCATCCATCGATGGCAACACCGAGGGCTTCGCCAAACTCTGGATCGACGAGAAGGCCAACAAGCTCGTCGGCGCCCAGGTCGTGCATGAGTACGCCGGGGAAATCATCCAGGCCTATGCCAACATGATCGAGCTCGGACTGGATCTGAATGTCGTCGCCAACACCATCCACGCCCACCCCACCTTCAACGAAATCGTCCGCAACTCTCTCGAGTACGCTTTGGGAAGAGCAGTGGAGTACCATTGATATGAAGAATCATGCACTTTCTAGACAAGGAGCCTGCACCTGAAGGAAAGTCCATTTACGGAACCATAGTGCGCTTGGTGGAAAAGCCTTTTCAAAACCTGCTACAGGCACGAGAGGACTTTGGTTGCACCACACCAACGGAGCAAGAAATAGGAACCACAGCATATGAAATGGTAGTGAGGTTCAGTCCTGCGAATCGCAAGGCAGATTATGTCAAAGCCACTATGGCATCTGATCTAAAGTCGATTGCGGAAGAATTAAAAAGAAAAGAATTAGAGGACACAGAGATCCCTACTACTATATTCATTCGCTCATGGTTAGGAGGGCACTTGCAACAGTGGGGTTTTGCGATAACAGGCAGAACGAAACTTGCGGTTAACCACCCGTGGGTAATCAAAACCGCCATACAACTTGTTATCTTGGCAAAAACACCTAGACCGAGAATACGCGAATGGTTCCTGGGTGAAATGGATACCAAAGCCTTCATTAAAAGATTTGCTCCCAACTAGCAGCATAAGGACCACTATGACCGTCCTCGCCTCCATCCTCGGCTGTGACCTGGACCGCGTGCATGACGAAGTCGCGCGCGTCGAACCGTACGTGGACGGCCTGCACTTCGACATTGCCGACGGGCATTTCGTCCCGAACATCACCTTCGGAGAACCACTCTTGAAAAGCCTAGAAACGAAGCTCCCCATCGACGTGCATCTCATGGTCACGAATCCCGCCGACCATATCGGTGCGCTGCACCAAGCGAACGCTCGAGTAAATTCCATCTCTTTCCACATCGAGGCCGAGGGGGATCCCGCGGAGACCCTTCGCAGGATCAAGGAAAAGGGGCTGCGCACAGGCGTAGCGATCAAGGCCGAGACGCCTGTGGAAGCCCTGTCTCCGATCATTACACAGGTCAACTACGTGATCCTGATGACCATTGTCACGGGCTTCTCGGGGAACCCTTTCATGCCTGAACCGCTAGGGAAGATCGTCTGGATCAGGGAAAAGAATCCGAACGCGAAGATCATCATCGATGGGGGAGTGGATGATAAGAGCATTACCGCTATCCAGGCTGCAGGGGTGGACACCGTGATTTCAGGTCGTTACTTGTTCCAAGCAAGAGACTTAGCTGATGCAGCTGGAATACTCAAAGGCTCTAAGTCCTGAGCCGCTAGAAGTTGACTACTTCGCACGTGCTTCGTGGCGAAGGATCCCTTGAAAAACGGGATGAGGTCCGATCTTCTGAAGCATCATCCCGAAGGGATTCTTCGTCTCGTCAGAGTACAGACGCGACTCAGAACGAAGAGAGGGAGGAATTTCCCTTTTCCACGCCGCATGCTAAGCTGTGGGCTACTTGGCCATGCATCTCAATACCTACACCGACGGCGGATCGCGCGGCAACCCCGGCCCCATGGCCATCGGGGGAGTGGTTATGGATGACAACGGAAAGGTCCTGAAAGAAGTGAGTGAGTACCTGGGCGTGGGGACCAACAACCAGGCCGAATACACCGCGCTCTACCGCACCATCGAGGAAGCTTTGAAGTTCAAACCCACCGAGGTGGACTGCTACATGGACTCCGAACTGGCCATGAAGCAGATGAACGGCATCTACCGCATCAAGGACGCGTATTTACAGAAGATGGCCGCCAAGATCCGGGATCTCACGAAGGGGACTCCGGTCCACTACCACCACGTCCGCCGCGAGAAGAACAAGCATGCGGATCGTCTCGTGAACCTCGCCCTTGATCGCCATGCTTATTCCTAAGTCCTTCTGTCCTTCCAGCGAGGGTAGGAATCTAGGTAAATCGAAGAACATATGGAAACCAGAACCTTGACCGGCCCCGACTATTCCGCCTACGACGCCTTCGTCACGGCGCATCCGCAGGGATCGGTGTTCCAATCGCGGGATTGGATGCGCTACCAATTCACCGCTTTCGGCAGGGGAGGGGAGATCATCGTGGTAACAGAAGAAGGCCGGATCCTCTGTTCGGCGCTGGTGGTGTACCATTCGCTGCCGTTCGGTAAATCCTACGCCTACGTTCCGCGCGGGCCACTGTTTTCTTCGGACAAGACAGCGAACAGCATGCTGTTCAACGCCCTGCATCGGGAAGCCGAACGCGGGAACGGCATATTCGTCCTCATGGATCCTTTGATACTCGGCACGGAAGGCTGGGAATCCGTCACGCCAAGGAAGAAATTGCACTCCGCAACCTCACACCAACCCAACACAACACTCGTCATCGACCTACTACCCGATGAGGGTACGATCCTGTCGCAGATGAAAGAAAAGGGGAGATACAACATCCGTCTCGCGGTGAAAAAAGGGGTCACGGTGCGGCAGGGGAGGGTGGACGAGCTCTATCCCATCCTCGTCGAGACGGCGCAGCGCGACGGCTTTGCTATCCACCCCCAGGAAGTGTACGAAGCCATGTTGGAAACGTTCGGGAACGATGCCGGACTTCTCGTCGCAGAGGCGGACGGTGAGGTGCTATGCGGAGGAATCTTCCTGTTCACCGGTCAGACCGGGATCTACTACTACGGGGCCTCGCGCAGCGAGAAGCGCGAACTCATGGCCCCCTACCTCCTCCAATGGGAAGCCATGCGCCTCGCGAAGGAGCACGGCTGTACGCAATACGACCTGCTCGGCATCGCCGATCCGGGCGTGGAAAACCACCCTCTCGCGGGCGTGACGGAGTTCAAGTCGAAATTCGGAGGCGAGGTCCGCCAGTACGCAGGCGCACGGAAGATGGTCGTGAACCGTCTGTGGAACACACTGTATGAGCTCCGCAGGAAATTCTAAGAAGCCCGTCATTGCGAGCGGAGCGAAGCAATCTGGTCTCGGGTTCTAATTGAAGCGATTCTGCGCCTCCTCCACTCCCTTACTTAGGATCATCTCGATGATATCGGGGATCTTTTCCAGCATCCCTTCGACTTCCTCCACCTCATCAGCCACGAACTTCCCCAGAACGAAATCTTTGGCTTCTTTCTCGTACTTCGGATTCGAGACGCCGAATTTGATCCGCACGAAATCAGCACCGATCGCCTCGGTGATCGACTTGATCCCATTATGTCCGCCCACGCTCCCGCCCTTGCGGATGCGGATGGTCCCCAGGGGCAGGTCGATATCATCCTGGACGACGATGACGTTTTCCGCAGGGATTTTATAAAAACGCGCGATCGCACCGACCGACTGGCCGGACAAATTCATATAAGTCTGAGGCTTCAACAGGATCATGCCAGCACCTTCGTCTTTGGCGATCTCCGCTTCGAACTTAGCTTCCGCCTTCCATGATGCCATTGGCACGAGGCGCTCCACGGCGAGGAAGCCGATGTTGTGCCTCGTCCGTTCGTACTGCCTGCCCGGATTTCCGAGTCCCACGATCAGGTGCATCTCACTCGCGGAAAGGGATCGAATGCTTGCCGATCTGCACCTTGTCATCGGGCTTGGCGCCGAGACGGATCAGGTCGTTGGTGATGTGCATCTTTTGCAGCACGTCGTACACGCGGTCCATGGCCTCCGCATTCCACAGTGGGGACATGCGCACGATCTGCTCGATGCGCTTGCCCGTGACGACGTACGTTTTGCCCTTCTTCTTCACTTCGAAGTGCTTGGGATCATCGAGGTCCGGACGGTACACCTTCATCTTCTGCGGCTTCTCCGGGAGGGCGGCCGTATCGCGCGCCTCTTGGGAAAGTTCCTTCACGATGCGGTCGAGCAACGCCGGGACGCCCTCGCCCGTCGCGGCGGAGATCGGCATCACCTCGATCTTGAGCTTGGTCGATAGGCCTTTCGCCATCTTGGCCACGTCCTTTTCGGGCAACGATTCGATCTTGTTTAGGACCAGCAGTTGCGTTTTGCCCTTGAGGATCTTACCGTAGGTGGAGAGTTCCTTATTGATGGTCTTCACGTTCTTCAGGACGTCTTCGCCATGCGCATCCACGATATGCACCAGGATGCGCGTCCGTTCGATGTGCTTGAGGAACTGGATCCCGAGTCCCTTGCCCTTCGCCGCCCCCTCGATCAGTCCCGGATTGTCGGAGACGACGAAACTTTGTCCCTTGTGCGTCACGATTCCGAGATTGGGAATGAGCGTCGTGAACGGGTAATCGGCGATCTTTGGCCGGGCGCTGGAGATGCGTGAGATGAGCGTCGATTTACCGGCATTGGGTAATCCTACGATTCCCACGTCAGCAACGAGTTTCAGGGTCAGCTTGAGGGACAACTCGTCGCCATCATCCCCGTATTCCGCGAACTTGGGCGCCTGGCGGATGCTGGATTTGAAGTGCTCATTACCATATCCACCGCGCCCACCTTGGGCGGCAATCCATTCCTGGCCACCTTCAGTGAAATCGGCAACGATCTCTTTCGTATTCACATCCGTCACCACCGTCCCGACCGGAACATCCAGGACCAAGTCGGTCCCGTCCGCCCCATGCAGCTTCGCCAATCCTCCATCCCCGCCGTTGGGCGCTGCGAAGGATTTCTTCCCGCGGAAGGTCGAAAGCGTATCGAGGTTGTGCGAAGCACGGAACACGACACTGCCGCCATGCCCCCCGTTGCCGCCATCCGGACCTCCGCGCGGAACATATTTCTCCTTACGAAAGGACACGCGGCCGTTGCCGCCTTTCCCACCCTTCACCGTAATCGAGACTTCATCGATGAACATGCGCACAGTATAGGGCATCCCCGGCATCCGATACAGGAAAACCGCAGCGAGGGACGGACCGATGGTTTTGACTTCGTTCCCTACGCTCCTATACTGCCCCCATGGACGAACCGGCTCCAAACGGGAACTTCATGGGGGAAAACCGCCCCCCGGAAACGCAAAGACTTCCGAACGGCGCGAAGCGGACGGCCCGCTACGTTGGCTATGTCGGCTTGATCCTGGTGCCCTTCGTCAGCTTCCTTCTCGGCCTAACGGTAGGCTACGGCCAAGCACGGCAGGACGCCACTTCGTGGTATGGTCCGACAGGGAGTGGATCCGTCGTGAACGATGGAAGCGGCCAACGCCTTTCCGGTGCGCCCAAGATCGACCTGCGGTTGTTCTGGGAAAGCCTCTCCAAGGTCGAATCGCTGTACATCGATCCTTCGAAGATCAACTACGCCAACATCGCCTACGGCGCGATCAAAGGCATGATTTCCGCGCTCGACGACCCCTACACGAGCTTCCTGACTCCCGATGAGGG
>CAYOUH010000023.1:0-10964 GCA_964407085.1 uncultured Candidatus Peribacteria bacterium
TCCAGGCATTGAAAACGAACGTCCTGTTCGTTGAGGTATCTTTTGGCGCGCAAGGAGTCCTTCCTATGCTGCTCCAGAACCTTGGATATCCGGGAACGTATCGTGGGGTCGTCCAAGTAAGGCAGGGAACCTTTTGCCTTAGCATGAAGGTGGTCGAATACTTTGATAAGCCAGTCGCGTGTCCCGCGGCGGACACGGTATACTGTAGAGTCCGTTTCCAGCCGACGGTCACTGATAACTTCTGCCAAGGTGCCAACCTTCTCGGTGATGTGGGGATGTCTATTGGGATTTTCCATTGGGAGGCTCAGTACTCGTCAGCACGCGGTATTCTACAGGGGAGGGGAGTGTTTAGGGGGTGGGGTGATCATCACAAGTGCTACGACTTGATACCTAACTGAACCTTAAGCCTTCTGATATAGTCAGCTTCTTTCCCAGGGGATGATAGGTAGGCGCTCGTGTCAATGTCCTTAGCGGGGAATACGACGTTACCGATATCGGTGACGGTCGCCTCTGCCTTCGAGAGGTCTTCGTTGGGCCAGGTTATTTTGATGTTGTCCGATGACAAACGGTAAGGTAAACGGCAAGTGAGGGAATATTCTTCAAGCAACTTGGAAACATGGTTGAATATCAAGGTTTCGAGTCTTTCGCGCCCCCCTCCTTGCAGTATCAGGTGCTTTGCTTCCTCACCCTCAACTCCACTCACGACAGTCCTTCGTACAAGGTCTATCAGGTCATTAAGTGAATGTAGTGCTGAATTCAGAGATGTCTGCCCTTCCGCCACGTCATAAATTTCAAAACAAGGTATGCGGGCAGATGGCCCGGCTCTTAGAAGCAGATTCAGGAGGCCAGGACTTGGTTTCCCCGTAAACCGTTCCAAGAACTGGTGCAGGATAGTGGCTCCGAATCGGGATATCGGGATATTCGGTTTTCGGCCCTTCTGTGTAACCTTGATGTCTATTTCAGTGTTTTCTACCAATGCATGATCACGCTTAGCTCTTGATAAGAATTGGGCAAACCCCTCCTGCTGCTTGGCGTACTTCTCGATGGTTGCACGAATATACTCAGGCTTGCAAAGAGCAAGGTAAGGAATGATGTAGGCCTGGATCAGACATGGCTTACCGGATACGGTCGGGACTGAAATAACCATCGAATCTGAGCCCATGCCTATCAGACGTCCATTTGCTATGGCGTCCAGCCTAAGCTCATCTTCCGGTGGTGTGTTCCCTCGAATGACGTTCTCTCGTGGTTTTTTCATATTCCTTCCTTAGAACTGTATCCACTTCGCCAGCTCGGTGATGAGGATAATTAAAAGGATTCGGACGGGAAAGTCAGTCGCCTAGTGAGCCATTCTGGAGTCACTCGCTCCCTCACGAAATAGTTCACATCCCGTAAGAGGGACTTTTCTTCCACTCCCCTCTGGAAAGATTCTAGCTGGGAATGGAGGCCCTTGATCCAATGTACGAAGTAACCCATGGAGTGCATGTCCTTGTCAGGGTTTACTTTTGCAAGCTCCTTGATGATGAAATCCGTTGGAAGGGATAAGACCTTCCTTCCATCCTGGTCCACTCCGAGATAGACGCGGTTGACCGCGAGGGCTCCCCCGACTTGGTCGCCAAGTTGGCCGATCCATTCCTTATATTCCTCGGGGGTAGTGTTCTTCGCTATCCTCAGGAGCTCATTTTCCAGGAGTTCCACTCGTCCCAGGATTGAGCACAGGTATTCCAAGGAACGTGCGACACCCTCGGTCTTTCCATCCTCCACCGCCCGTTCGTAGTCGATGTCCTGGGGATAAGGCACGGGAATGGTAGAGGCTTCCAGCAGCCCTGAGAATATCGCCAGATCCGCTCCCCTGAATCTGTCGGCTTGCAGGGGAGTTCGCGGTTTTCCGGTAGATTCTCTTTTGAGGATCTTGGCTACCCTGCCCGAGATCGAAGCATAAGTACCGAGGGATAGAAGGGCGGATTCGGGTAAGCGCGAGCCATTCTTCAGGACGAGCCGCAGGATCTGTTCCAACTGCTGCGGGTTGAGATCCGCCGTTTCCAAGAGGCGGATAGCATTATTAGCCGTAAGGTCTTCCGGAACTTGGGCCACCTGTTCTCGCGCCTCTGAACTCATGGGTTTAAAAACTTATCCACTTCGCCAGCTCGGTGACGAGGGTGAAGGCGGAATAGATGATGACCATAGCGATGGCCGTACCACGCACGACCTTTAGGCCCTTGTCATAGCGGGCCTGGTTGCCGAACGAGAACAGCATCGACAGACCGCCGTAGATGAGCACCGCGAAGCCGATCGGGACCACGAACAGCAGGACGAAATTGGTAACCGTTGAGAGGAGGGTGAGGCCCTGCTTCGTTTCCCCGCCGATCACGGCGAGGATAAAGCTCTCGGCCATGTTGATGATGATCAGCCCCAGGATGGTGTAGAGCAGCTGGGCGCGGTACTTGGCGGCGTTCCCCTCCTTGCCCAGGTTGACCGCCAGGCGATAGCCGTGGATCACCAGCAGCGCGATGGCGATGGGGACGACGATCAGCCGCATGAAGTCGATGATCGATCCCGCCAGCCTGTTCGTGGCGGCCAGGTCGACCTCGCCCAGGTTATCGTTGGGGTTGAACGCCAGGTTGAACGGATACCCCAGGTTCATGATGAGCAGCCCCAGGACGGCGTAGAATAGGGCCGTACGATTCGTCTTCACGTCGGCATCCTTCCCGAAGTTGAACACCAACAGGGCCCCGTAGTAGAGGATGTAAAACACCGCGATCGCGGAGAAGAGGATCCGGAACACGGGAATCAGCCGCGACTGCACGAAGTACTTCAGGTTATCATTCCCCCGGCTGACGCCCAGCGATGCGAACCCGGGATAGGCAGGGAGCGGTATGGAGTCGGCATGGGCCTGCAGGGCGGACAGCGCGGTCACCAGGGTACCGGCCGAGAGGGCCAGGGCGCCGTTGATGGTTTTCCGGACGGACATGGTTCGGGATTTCTCATCAGTATAGCATGGAAGCTCGTTGAAAAGAAGGCGCGGATGCGGTACAATGACTGGAAAACGAAAATCATCGCTCTCCATGGAAAAACAAAACCGCCCTTCCTTCGCCCAGCTCCCCGCAGGATACGGCCATGAGCATGCCGCCCAGGAACGCCGCATCGTTCTGACGGTCGGGGCGTTCTTCCTCCTCGCGGTGGCCATGTGGCTCACGAACAAGTACTTCGGCCCCGAGCACCTCCAGTCCAACCTGGTCGTATCGGGTGATTTCGGGATCGGCACGGAACGGAAGGCGTATTCGACCGCTTCCGGGGCGACCGTCCGCGTCCCGATCCTGATCGAGTATCCCGCTGGGCAACGATTGAGTTCTGTCCGCATCGCCCTTTCTCCCTGGCCCAAGACCGCCACCCGTCCGACCTTCGTCCTCTCGTCCGGCACTTCCGCCGCCTCCTCGGTGAAGATGACGGGCAGCGGCACCGTGGTGGTTTCACTCGAGGGCGTGACGATGGCTCCCTCGAACCTCGGCGACGTGGGGAGCCTGGAATTCACGATGGGTGCTGGAGCATCCTCGTCCACGGTGGGCCTCGTCTCTGAGCCATCCGATCCCGACGGAACCATGATCACCGCCGTAGGTCTCGGTGGGAAGAAGCAGGAAATCCGCCTGAAGTCGCCTGACTTCTTTCGCATCGAAGTCGCGGGAGGAGGAGTCGTAGCGCCGACGGCCAGTGGCTCAACACTTCCGTCCTCCACGTTCCGTCCCAGTGCCGGCAGCGGCATCCTCGCTAGCCCCTCTCCTCGGGCATCCGTATACCGCCTTCCGAACGTGGCTTCCCTGGTTCGCCGTGCGTTCGGCATCCGTCCCAAACCTATCCCTACGCCGAGCCCGGCCACCGGAAGCGGTACGAACGCCTTGCGTGGGACCAGTGGATCGGAGCTGAAGGCTGTGGCGCCCGCAGGCCGGGTTCCGACGACGCCTGGGGTCGATTTGGCCGTGGAGCTCCAGGTCCCGCAGGACAAGGCGGAGATGGGTAGGCCCTTCCCTATCAAGGCGCTCCTGCGCAACGATGGAGGCACGAAGGCCACCAATGCCAAGTTCAGCCTGACGGCACCCGCGGAGCTGAAGGTCGTCGAAATGGCCAAGCGCGAAGGCTGCGCGATCGCCGGACAGGCGGTGACATGCTCGTTTCCCACGATGGATCCCGGACAGATCGTCGGGGTGACGGTAGACCTGAGAGCTACCACCACGGGGAATTTCGCACTCCAGGCGACGCTCAAGGGGGACCAATCCGAGACGGACAACGCTGACAACCAGGCCAGGGCCACGGTCCTGACCGTCAAAGCATCGACAGCCATCGCGACGCCCACTCTCGCGCCCACTCCGGGATCCTCCGCGACCGCAACACCACGACCTACCGCGGTTCCCATAGCGAAGTTGCCGAAAACCGGCCCTCTCCCTCTAGGGATGGCGTTGGTATCTTCCGGCTTGGCGATCCTGATGCTGCGGAGGCGCTTTTCTTAGGCCCTCCTCTTCCTCCGCGCCACCTTGATCTGCGCGGCGGCACGGGCCAGGTCCGCGGCCACACGGGCGTATTCCTCGTTGCCGAGCTGCGTTTCCCCGCGGCGGTGGGCGGCCATGATTTGCTCCGCCCGTTCCCGTGCTTCCTGGGCCTTGCCTTCATCGATCTCGTCTACGCGCACGGCACTGTCGGCGATCACGTCGACCCGGCTCCCCGGCTTGACCTCCAGGAACCCACCGGAAACGGCCACGAATACGGTATCGGGGGAGTAGATGCCCTGGCCCTCATCGACCTTGATACGCAGCTCTCCTGCTTCCAGATTCGTGATGAGCGGGATGTGGTTGGGCAGGATCGTGATCTCACCGGTAGTGGTCGGGACCGTGATGGACTTCACGGGACCCTTGTACAGGCGCTTCTCGAGGCTGACGATGTCGACGGTGATTTTGGACATGGAAGGGAAGATAAACCAACAAGATCAAGAGTGCTAACTAGTAAGTCGCGGTTTCCTTGAGAATAGCGCTTGAAATGATCGTACTAAGGACGGCATCTTTGAATACCCCTTGTTGGCCACTGAGCGATGGTCGGTCGACCACTGCGTGCATGACGAAATCTTTAGCCGGAAGGAAATAATGCGTACGAGTCGGCAACATGCTGGATGCCGGGTGTTCTTTAATGACCGTTACATTACTATCCATCCATTCCTTTTTCTCACTCCGTGGAACGGCCATGAGGTCGCTCAAGTAACTGTCCAAATTCACCCTTGGCATTTTGTAGAAGAAAAATGACTCTCCGTCTGACGATCCTTTCCACTCTAGTCCCACGTATCTCCCATCGCCTACACGCGGCGCGTCTTTCAGCCAATAATCATACACCTTCCAATTAGCCGGGAACTTGAATGAAAATGACTCATCCTCCGAAGTGTAAACCTTCCATCCACTCGTGAGGATGCCCCTGTAGAAGCTCTCCGAAGGGTCGAAAGCATTAGCCTCGTCACCCTGGGGATGAATCCATACCCCCGTCACCCTGCCCTCATTGGGATCGGTGAAGCCATAGCATTGCAAGGAAACCTGCGAAGCCTGGAGCTGCCAATCATGCGGATCGCAAGCGCTCCCAAGGAGTGCGCCACTGGCCGTCCCCCCCTCTTGTGGTAGTTGAGGTAATGATCCATCTTCTTCCTTGGTGGTTCCTAGAAGGAGCAAGGAAAGAAGAACGATATTTGCGATGATTGAAACGACGAGAGATCTTTTCATGGCTCGTAAGAACGATATTCCCAATCCTATTTCACCTCTTCAATACCACCCTTCATGTAGAAGGCGTCCTCGCTCTTGTCGTCGTGCTTGCCGTCCAGGATCTCTCCGAAGCCTTTCACCGTATCGGCGAGCGACACGTAGTTGCCCGGGCGGCCGGTGAACTGCTCGGCCACGAAGAACGGCTGGCTTAAGAACTTCTGGATCTTGCGGGCGCGGGATACGGTTAATTTGTCTTCTGGAGACAGTTCCTCCATACCCAGGATGGCGATGATGTCCTGCAGGTCCTTGTACCGCTGCAGCACCTTCTGCACCTCGCGGGCCACGCGGTAGTGCTCGTCACCGACCACGTTCGGATCAAGTACCGTGGAGTTCGAGTCGAGCGGGTCCACGGCGGGGTAGATACCCAGTTCCGTGAGGGCCCTTGAAAGCACGACCGTAGAGTCCAAGTGGGCGAAGGTGGTGGCGGGAGCCGGGTCGGTCAGGTCGTCTGCGGGGACGTACACGGCCTGCACGGAGGTGATCGATCCTTTCTTCGTGGAAGTGATTCTTTCTTGTAGTGCTCCCATGTCGGTGGCCAGCGTCGGCTGGTAGCCTACGGCGGAGGGCATACGGCCGAGCAGGGCCGATACTTCCGAGCCGGCCTGCGTGAAGCGGAAGATATTGTCCACGAATAGCAGCACGTCGCGCCCCTCCTCGTCGCGGAAGAATTCCGACATCGTGAGTGCCGAAAGGGCGACGCGCATACGGGCTCCGGGCGGTTCGTTCATCTGGCCGAAGACCATGGCAACCTTGTCGATAACGCCCGAGTTGATCATTTCATGGTACAGGTCGTTTCCCTCACGGGTCCTTTCCCCAACGCCCGCGAACACCGAGTAGCCGCCGTGCTCCGCGGCGATGTTGTGGATGAGCTCCTGGATCAGAACCGTCTTGCCCACGCCCGCACCTCCGAACAATCCGACCTTTCCTCCCTTCACGAACGGCGCGATCAGGTCGATGACCTTGATGCCCGTCTCGAAGATTTCGGTCTTCGTGTTGAGCTGGGCGAATTCGGGGGCTTGGCGGTGGATAGGGAGGGTCTTGGTTCCTTCTAGTTGTCCCTTCTCGTCGATCGTTTCGCCGAGAACGTTGAGGAGCCGCCCCAGTACCTTCTCTCCTACCGGAACCGAGATCGGAGCGCCCAGATTGCGCACTTCCATGCCGCGCTTGAGACCATCGGTGGTGGACATGGCGACCGCGCGGACGGTCTTGTCGCCGATGTGCTGCTCGACCTCGAGGGTGAGCGTCTTGTCACCGTTTTTCACTTCGAGAGCGTCATAGATCTTCGGCAAATGATCCTCGAACGCGACGTCGACGACGACGCCGATGATCTGGGTGATGATGCCTGGCTTGTGCTGTGCGGACATGGAAAGGGAAGGAAAAGGAAGGTAAGGATTGGCTAGGATTTAAGCGCCTCGACACCACCGACGATCTCGCTGATTTCCTGCGTGATGCCGGCCTGGCGGGCTTTGTTGTAGGTCAACGTGAGATCATCGATGAGTTCCCCGGCGGCCTTCGTCGCATTCTGCATGGCGACCATGCGGGCGCTCTGCTCGGACGCTTGAGCTTCGAGAACCGCCTGGAAGACCTGCATTTCCGTGAGACGCGGGATGAGTTCGGACAGGACTTCGGGAGCGGAGGGTTCGAACAGCATCTCCGTCACATCCTTCTCATCGGTCTTCTGGTAGTCCTTACTCGTCAGCTCCAACATGTCCAGCATGTCGCGGCCCAGCGGCAGGATACGCTTGGTGACGGCCTTCTGTGCCAGGACGGAGTAGAAGTGCGTGTAGACCGCGTAGACGCCGTCGTATTCGCCCTTCTCGAATCCTCCCAGCAACTCCTTTGCCAATGGACCCAGATCGCTCACTCCCACGCTGTCGCCCAGGTCGGAGTAGTCCGACTTGATACCGTAGTGCATGCGCAGGAGTGCATCGCGGCCTTTCTTGCCCAACGTGACGAAGTCGAAAGCAGCGCCGGGCGTGAGCTCGTTTTCAGCGACAAACGTCGTGATCGAACGCATCAGGTTCGAGTTCAGGCTCCCGCACAGGCCCTTGTTCGGTGTGATGGCCAGGATCAGGAACCGCTTGCCCTTCTCACCCTTCGCCTGGCGGTGCCCGGCGAGGAACGGATGATCCTCGGGAATCAGTCCCGATACGGAGGAGAGGATTTCCAACGCCTTCTCCGCGTAGCTACGGCTGCGCAGGGCGGCTTCCTGGGCCTTGCGCATCTTGCTCGCTGCTACCATCTCCATCGCTTTCGTGATGGCCTTGGTGTTCTTTACGCTGCGGATGCGCCGTCTGATGTCGAGTCCTTTTGCCATTGGGGCGTAGTCTTTAGAAGCTGGGTCGGGTTTCGGGATTGCGATCGAGAATATCGTGCGCGATTTTCATCTCCTCGGGGCTGAACAGGTGGCGGAGGGTGAATTTTCCAGACGTCGTCTTGTTCACCAGGTCGTGGGTCTCCTCGAGGACGTTGCAGTGGCCCCAGTAGATCCATTTGCCGTCACGGTTTTCGGCCAGGAACGTCCTCCCCTTCATTACGGCTCCACTGATCGTCGGAGCATGGTAGATGCGGATACCCTCCTTGCCATGGAATTCGAACGTCTTTCCACTGAAATCTTCGAGCTTGTACGGATTCTTCAGGTGTTCTTCGAGCGTCAGCTCCTCGGGCCACCCCTGTCCGCTCGTGATCTGCAATGTGTCGTTACACTCGATCAGGGTGCCCATGGAGTTGGTTTACTTGATCCCTTCCAGCACTTTCTTGAGTTCCGCTTCCACCTCGTCGTTCCAGGTACCGTTGTCGTTGAGCTTGTCAGCGAGGCCTTTCGCGTACGAATCCAGCGCATCACCCAGCTGCTGTTCGAATTTGCCCACTTCGGCGACCGGGACGGCGTCCAGGTACCCGTTCGTGGCGGCGTAGATGATGGCGACCTGTTTGGCGACCGAGGCCGGGTCGAACTGCTTCTGCTTGAGGATCTCCACGATGCGGCGGCCGCGCTCGAGCTTCTTCTTCGTTCCCTCGTCCAGGTCCGAGCCGAACTGCGCGAAGGCTTCGAGCTCCTTGAACTGCGCGTACTCCAGGCGGAGCCGTCCGGCGGTCTTCTTCATGGCCTTCGTCTGGGCGCTCGATCCGACGCGGGATACCGACGTTCCGGGGTTTACCGCGGGGCGGATACCCTTGTAGAACAAATCCGTCTCCAGGAAGATCTGCCCGTCGGTGATGGAGATCACGTTCGTCGGGATGTAGGCGGAGATGTCTCCAGCCTGGGTTTCGATGATGGGCAATGCGGTGAGCGACCCTCCCCCGTACTTGGCGTCCATGCGGGCTGACCTTTCCAGGAGTCTGGAGTGGAGGTAGAAAACGTCCCCAGGATAAGCCTCGCGTCCTGGCGGCCTTCTCAGCAGCAGGGACATTTCACGGTAGGCTACGGCGTGCTTGGAGAGGTCATCGTACACGATGAGGGCGTCCTTGCCCTGGTCCATGAAGTACTCGCCCATGGCGGCTCCGGCGTAGGGCGCTAGGTAGGACAGCGGCGCGGGATCGGAAGCGGAGGAGACGACGATGATCGTGTTCTTCAGTGCATCGTGCTTCTCGAGCTCCGCCATGATGCGCGCTACCTTCGATTCGCGCTGCCCGATGGCGACGTAGATGGAGATGATGCCCGTATCCTTCTGGTTGATGATGGTGTCGATGGCGATGGCGGTCTTGCCGGTCTGGCGGTCGCCGATGATCAGCTCGCGCTGCCCTCGTCCGATCGGGATCATGGCGTCGATGGGCTTGATTCCGGTTTGCAGCGGCTGGTCGACGGATTTGCGGCTGATGACGCCCGAGGCGATGCGCTCCACCGGATACATCTTCTCCGACTTGATCGGACCCTTGCCGTCCACCGGGTTGCCGAGCGGATCGACCACGCGGCCGATGAGGCCTTCCCCGACGGGCACCTGCAGCACGCGACCGGTGCGCTTCACCTGCATCCCCTCGTGGATCTGCGTGGCATCGCCCAGGATCACCGCGCCGACTTCGTTTTCCTCGAGGTTGAGCACGAGGCCGAATAGTTCGGTTCCTTCGAACTGCACCATTTCGGACATGACGGCATTCGATAGGCCGTAGATGCGCGCGATGCCGTCGCCCGTCTCCAGGACGGTGCCGACTTCGGTGATCTGCGCGGAGAGGTCCATTCCTTCGATCTGGGCCTTGATGGAATCAAGCAGCGTGGTAGCCATGGGGATAGGGGGAGGGAAAGGGTGGTGGTAAGGACTTGTTAAAACGCCTGCCGGATGCGGTCGAGCTGCGAGCGGGAAGAGAAATCGATGACGGTGTCATTTACCTGCACGCGCACGCCGCTGAGCATCTCGGGATCGACATCTTCCGTGAAGTGCAGCTTCGTGGCACTGAGCATCTTCTCCATCTTCTTCGTCAGCTCTGTGCGCTGCTCATCCGATATGCCATGCGGGCTCGTGACTAGCACGTCCTCCTGCCCGGTCCGGTCATGGAGGATCCGGCGTGCCGAAAGGGTGATGCCCTCCAGGCTGCCGATGGCGTCGGCCTCGAGGAGGGAAGCGAGGAAGGGTTTGAGGAGCGCGTAGCTCCTCATGCCGCCCTCCTCGATCAGGTGCAGTTTGGCGTCGGTCGTCACGAGGGGGCTATGCAGGACCGTGCGCAGGTTCGCGTCATGCAGGCAGGCGTTGAGCTCCGCGAGCTCCGCTATGACGTCGTCCCTCTCCTTTTCAGGAAGGGGCGTCAGGAGGTCGGCCAGGTAGTGGGAACGGGCTTTTTCGAGTTTCATGGAGGCTTAGGATCCTTTCGAGGAGGGAAGGTCGTTGATGGCTTCGTGGACTAGCTTCTCACGCGTCGGGGGATCGAGCTTCTCGCGGATGATTTTCTCCACGATGGCGGTGCTGCTCTCGACGACCATCTTCTGCATGTCTTTCAGCATCGCGTCACGTTCGTCCTGGGCCTCACGGCGGGCGGCGAGGAGGAGATTGTCCGACTGGCGCAGCGCATTGTCCTGGGCCTGCTTCTGCATGGCAGCGGCTGCTTCCTTCGCCTTCGTCATGATCTCCTGGGCCTCCTCGCGGGCCTTGGCGATGTGGGCGGCGTATTCCGCTTCGGACTCCAGGCTCTTCTGGTCGAGCGCCTTCTTCTTCGGGTTCTTGAGCTCGACGCGCACCTTCGCCAGCG
>CAYOUH010000024.1:0-9997 GCA_964407085.1 uncultured Candidatus Peribacteria bacterium
GATGTGCTGCGCCATCGATGCGCAGACGGTGGGATTCTGGGTGGAGGAGAGTGACGTGTTGTCCACTGGGGCGCTTAACGATGATACGTGGGTGCAGGTCAGTGGTACGTTCACGGTCCGCGAATGGAATGGGAAAAAGACCCTCGTTATCGTGCCTGAAGCGATCGAATCGACCGAGCAGCCCGAAGATCCGTACGTGTATTAGGCGCTATACCGCTTCCGGGTCATTGTAATATCTGAGAGCGCACCTTTTAATAAAAGCGTTTTTACGAGAAATGTTCCTGTTTTATCGAGCTTCAATTCTAGCGTTTTTCGGGTTTCCTCCTCGCAAGAGGAAAGTTCTTCTTCGACCCACTTCATGATGGTTGGTGATTCGCGGATCGTATTTTCCGGATCCGTTTTCAGTTTTGCAGGGTGGATATTCGCCTTCTCCAAAATCTCCGCAGGAATATTTACGATTCCGTTCCCGAGCTCCATCGTTAAATCTTTTAGGGCGTATATCCTGCCTAAGAGCGTTCCGAGACTAGCGACATCGGCATTTCTGTTCCCTGATCGGAACGCCATGACCGCTACTTCGATACCGGGGTAAAATGATTTGTCGTATACATCCGCCAAGGCGCGATGTTCTAATGGCTTTCCGGACAGACGACGCTCCCTTTCGGTCTTCATCGAATCGAGAGTATCTCAGAATACCTGCTTCGCGTCGTCTTCAGGTTTCGAGACGTGCTGTAGTTTTGTTATCGCTTCTAGCATTGCGAATCCCAGTCCGTCCTTGGGCTGTTTTGTGCCGTTAAGTATTTCCCTTAATTCCGTAATCACCTCTGTGAATTCTCCATATTCCCCATCTTGGATATCACCGTCTGCCAGATCATCCATATAGCGGAAGAAGAAGTAGGCTGGACGGAATGCCGCATACACATGGGTCAATGGCGATATGTAGGAAAGTGTGGGGAGTTTTTTGTATTTCTTGAAGTTTCTTCGAAGAAGATTGATATATGTGCGCGTTATAAAGCTTTCGGCGGCAACTTTCCCCCAAAGCGGAATTGATCGCTTTTCGATCCTTCCCGTTCTTTCAGGATTTTCATGCATGACGGAGGTCGATCACGTTGAGTCCCAGCTTACTCGAGCCGTTGAACTCGTTCTTCTCCAGCGTGAAGGCCAGGTCGATCACCGAACCTGCCGGTACTTCATCCAGCCTGTGGCCATGACGGAAAGCGATCGCATCGAAGGTCTTGCCATCTTTTTTCACGGTCATCTTCAGGTGTGTGGAACCGGATCCGACGGGTTTCGATTCCATTACCACCGCCTGTTCGAGCGCGAAGACCGGCTTGCTATTTCCCACGCCAAAGGGTGCCAGACTCTCGACCAGACCGTAGGTTTCCGGGCCTATATGGCCTGCTTCCAGAGCTGCATCGATGTCGATTGCTATTCCCTGCTCCCGATTTTCCAACGAAGCGACGTGGGATTCCAGTTCCTCCTTGAGTGCGGGGTACTGGTCCGCAGGCATGGAGAATCCGGCTGCCGCCTCATGGCCTCCGAAGTGGGTGAAGCGATGAGGGAAACGCCTCAGGGCCTCGATCATGTTCACGCGTCCGTTGCTGCGGCAGGAGCCTACCAGTTCATCCCCCTTCCTCCCCATGATGATGGCGGGAAGGCCGAATTTCTCGACCATACGGGCGGCTACGATGCCGATGATACCGACGTGGTAATCGCCTTCTGCCATAACGATGCCCCGTGGAGGATCCGTTTCCAAGGCCTGTGCGACCCTGGAGGCGATATTCTCGGTCTCGACCTGGCGTTCGCCGTTGAGGCGATTGAGCTTCTCCGCGACGAGTCTGCTGCGCTCTGAATCGTAGAGGAAGAGATGTAGGGCATCGAGTGGCGTGTCCATGCGGCCGGCAGCATTGAGTCGCGGTCCTATGACGAATCCGATGGTTTCCGTATCCGCCCGGTCACGCTTCCATCCTGCTGTATCGAGCAGGTGGCGCAGTCCGGGAAAGGCCGTCCGTCGTATCTGGCGCAGTCCTTCCTTCACGATGGCGCGGTTGGCACCAATCAGCGGCACGCAGTCGGCGACGGTTCCGAGTGCCGCCAGGTCGATCATCTCCAGCCAGAATGATTCCGCGTCCTCCACATCACCCGCTTCGAGCAGGGCGCGGGCGAACACGAAAGCCACGCCTGAGCCGGAAAGATCCTTGAACGGGTAGCTCTCGCCCTCGATCTTCGGATGAAGGATGGCGGCGGCCTCTGGGATGACGGGCGGTATGGAGTGGTGGTCGGTGACGATAACGTCGATTCCCAGGCCTTTCGCATACGTGATCTCGTTGGCCGCGGAAATGCCGTTGTCCACCGTGATTACGAGCTTCACATTCTTGGAGGCCATTTCGTCGATGAGGTGGTTCTTCAACCCGTACCCATCGTGCACGCGATGGGGGAGACGATAGGACACCTGGGCGCCGAGCTTCAGCAGCGTACGCACGAGGATGGCCGTGCCCGTGATGCCGTCCACGTCATAGTCGCCGAAGATCACTATGCGTTCCCCATTTCCAATCGCTTCCTGGACACGCTCCAAGGCCCTGTCCATTTCCTCGAACAGGAAGGGGTCGGGGATATGCTCGAGCGTTGGATTGAAAAAAGCGCTTTCCTCGGAGCTTGCTATGGCGCGATTTTCCAAGAGCAGGGCCTTGAGGTCCGTCGCGTCCGATCTGCCGATGATGTTCCAGCGCTTGGAAGAAGCCACCCGTGAAGTTATGGGGTGGTATTGTAGGCTTGTACAAGAAAAGGTTCAAGCCACGGGGGGATTATCCATGCTTGGGGCTTCCCAATTTGTTCTTGAGTAGTTTCTCGGTGGCTTGACGGGCTGCTTCTGGTGAAGAAAAACCAGCAATCTCTGCTTCGATCCTCTTCCTTGCGGCCTCATTTGCCCTCTTTTCGGTTTCGGAAAGAGGCCTCTCTGTCCTGTTCCTTGCCGGACGTTCGTGCCCTTCCAGTCCCATGAAGCGATGGATTACTTCTTGGCAACCTTCGCCTTCTTCTTTTTCTTCTCGTCGTAGGTGTAGAGGGCGCGGCCGATGCGGACGAACTGCGGGAAGTTCTGGAGGTTGAGCGAGATGGTTCCGATCTTGACCGTGCGGCGCTTGAGGACCTCATTGATGATCTCCTGCTTGCGCATCGGACGTCCAGCGTTCTTCAGGATGTCCTCGATGACGTCGCATACCGTACCCGGCTCGTAGCCCCATTCGGACAGCGCGTAGAGTCCCCGGCCGACGAGCACGAAGCGCTCGTAGCGGATGAGCTCGTTGTGCACCGCCTGGACCGTGGCGACCTTGCGGTCGAAGCCGTGCTCGATGATGCGGTTGGCGATGTCGACGAAGTGCAGCGGTTCCTTGGCTTCCTTCAGGATGATGTAGGCCTTGTCGCGGATGCTCTTGGGGTTGATGTGGCGCCATTCCATGAGTCCCCAGCCCTTCTCGGTGTACTTGAAGCGGCGATCGACATGCAGCGTGGAATCCACCATCTCGGGCGTGACCTGGGCGTAGCGCGCTCCAGCCTCACGGGCGATGTCGGTGACGGCCTTCTCCATCGGAACCACGTCGCTGAGCGGCTTGAGGTAGCGGTAGGCGGCGGTGAGGATGCCCTTGATCGTGTCGAAGGGGAGGTTGGCCTGGTACCAGAAGGCCTTGAACTCGTTGCTCTTTTCCTGCTTGACGAGCCCGTTGTCGATATTGAGCGCCAGGCGGACGATGTAGCCGTCCACAGGGGCGGTCTTGGCGATGGCGTTGAGGATCCGCGCCACGATAGTGTCTTCGAGCATGATGCCTCCGGCTTCCGTGATGAAGCGGCGCGCGAGCTCGTTGACGATGCGCAGTCCGGTGTTGGGCAGGACGCGGGTCAGTTTTCCCAGGGCGATGTTCTCGATCTGGCGTACGCGCTCGCGGGTGATGGCGAAGGCGTCGCCGATGCTTTCCAGCGTGCGGCGGGGCTTGTCATCCAGGCCGAAGCGTTGGACGATGATGTCTTTTTCACGCTGCGTGAGCACCATGAAAATGTCCTCGAGAACGGTATCGAGGTTAATGTCCAACTTCTCCCCCCGCGCGACCTGGTCGAGCGTTCCGGGGATGTCCTGATAGGCTTGCATAGGTGTCGGTCGGTAGGTGTGTCGAAAGGGGCACGACAGCTCAAATGTTGTCGCGCTCCATGTTAGACGAGGAAAGGCGCATGTCAATATTTTCACGGCTTCCGAAGGGGCATAATAGCACTTCCATCGCCGCTTCCTTCCCTGGTCACATGGGAGAGGCCGAGAGGTTGAAGGATGCTTTTTCCAGGTAGGATGGGTAGGACAGCGAAGTGACTTGGCGCTGGACGAAGCCCAGGGCGTCCAGGGCCGGTTCGGGTTCCATGGTTCCCCATTCCTTCCATCCGCGGCCGATGAGGGCTGATCGGATGATGGCGTACACGTCCTGGCCCAGGCCGTCCGCGCGGTTCCTCGTCCCGCAGGGCGCACACAAGAGCTTTCCTTCCAAGCAGTATATCTTGTCCGTGAGGGCTATATCGCACTGCTGGCATTCCTCGCTCCAATGGAGGTTGCCGATGAGCGAGAGGAGCCGGATGCCCGTTCCGATGACGATCGAGCGCGCCTGGTTGCCATCCGAGCACGCAATGGAACGCAGGCTTTCTGTGGAAAGCGCATAGCTCTCTTCGCCGCCCTGTTCCCGCTGCAGGAGGGTATCCACGAGGAGGCACAGTTTGTAGGCGTATTCGATGCGTTCGACGGAGGACAAGATGCCATCAAACGACTCCACCTGCTGGACCTGGGTCACGACGGGCAGGTAGCGGCCTTCATAGAGCTGGCAGCGCACGACGTTGAACAGCTCCAGGCCGGCATTGTGGCGGCTGGGGACCTTCTTGGCATATTTGGCGAGGACCAGGATGCGGCCTCGTTCGCGGGTCAAAAGCGAAAACACCATGTCGCGTTCGGAGCGTTCGAATTTCGAGAGGACAAGGCCCTCGACCTGGAAGATCTTCTGCTTGGAAGCCAAGGAAAGAAGGGTGAAAAGGGGACGGTACTTACGCCTTCGACGCGGCGGCGTTTCTTTTCCGGAGCCACCGTTCGGGCCATAGGCGCACCCGATACACGAGGGCAATGAGGGATGCGAGGATGCCGATGGTCCCAAAGACGGCCAGATCGGATAGCACGATAGTAGGGAGGCGGCTCCAGTAATGCTCCGAAAAGACGTTGAACAAGGGGGTGAGGGGAGTCTGGGGGAGGTATTCCGATACTCCCGATTGCAGGATCCTGACCGCTGCCATGAATACGCCCGTCCCCAACACTACCCCCAGGAGAGCGTAGATGATCCCTTCGAGGACGAAGGGACCCATGATGATGGCGTGCGGAGCGCCCACCAGTTGCATGATGCTTATTTCCTCGCGGTGATGGGAGATGACGATCTGCAGCGTGTTGACGATGATGATCACGGCGATGATCCAGAACAACGCCTGGATGGCGAATACCCCGCGGCTGACGGCGCCGGTAATGCGGCTGATCTTCTCGATCCTTTCCTTCTGCTGTACGAAACCGTTCTCGTTGGCATCGAGGTTTACGATGCCGCGGAAGTCGGCTTTGCTTACCACGTTTTCCACCTGCTGGTACTGTTCCAGCGTCTCGGCTTTCACCAGGAGGCTCGCCGGCAGAGGATTGATGCCGTAGGTGTCGAGGAACTCGACCAGGTCGGGGGGACTCACCTGCTTGAATTTCTCGAGCGCTTGCTCCTTGCTGGTCGCTTCCACGGACAGTCCGAGGTTCTCCAGGGAGGATTTCAGTCCTTGTACCGTGGGGTCATCGATGCGGGTACCCTCATTGATCTCAAGTGTCAGGTCGATCTTGCCACTGATCTCGTCGATGCCTGCGGAGGATAGGAAATTGGCACCGTCGAGAATGGAGGTGAAGAACAGGATCAGGGCTATGCCCACCACCGTCGTCAGCGACAACAGCTTGTTGCGGGAGAGGCTCTGTCCGCTCCAGAGGAGGATCCTTTTTACGGTCGTGGTGGCTTGCATGGTTTAGGAGAATTTGGCCCGGAGGAAGGCCTCGAGTTCTTTGCCGAGCTCCGGGTCCTGGAGGGCGAACTCGATATTGGTCTTGAGGTATTCCAGGCGGTTGCCGCAGTCGAAGTACGTTCCGTTCACCACTTCGCAGGCATAGATGGGGACGCCTTGGTCCCGGAGATGGTTGATCGCGTCGGTCAGCCATATCTCCCCGCCCTGGCCGGGGTTGAGGCTCTCCAGGGCCCCGAAGATCTCGGGCGGCAGGATGTAGGCGCCGTGCGTGGCCAGATCGGAAGGAGCGCTAGCGGGATCGGGCTTTTCGACGATGCCCTTGATCTTGTACACGTTGCCTTCGACGGGCTCGATATCGGCTATGCCATAGCGCTTCAGATCCTCCTTCTTGTTGATCCGGACGCCGGAGATGACGACTCCTCCGTATTTCTCATGCACCTGTACCATCTGCTGCAGGCGCGGGATGGGCGCAGTGATGAATTCGTCACCCCAGAGCACCGCGAAGGGCTCGTTGCCCACGACGCCTTTGGCGTTGAGAACGGGCGTGCCGTTGCCGTAGTTGCCCTTCTGGCGGATGTAGACGAAGTTGGCCATAGCCGCGACGCGCTTGACCTTCTCCAGCATTTCGAGTTTGCCCTGCTGCTCCAGCCAGTGCTCGAGTTCCGGGTTCACGTCGAAGTGGTCCTCGATGGCGCGCTTACTCGCACCGGTGACAATAATAATGTCGGTGACGCCCGAAGACACCGCTTCCTCCACGACGTATTGGATGATGGGCTTGTCGACAACTGGGAGCATTTCCTTGGGCTGCGCCTTGGTCGCGGGCAGGAGGCGGGTACCGAAGCCGGCGGCGGGGATCACTGCTTTGCGGATCATGGGTTCGGAAGAAAAATTCTAAAGTCCTTCAGGGTCTTAGGATGGGTCCTTTCTACTCCTCCGTTATCTCCAGTTCCTTCTCTACCTTGTCCTCCAGGATCGGGATGGTGATGACTAGGGTTCCGTTCTTGAACGTGGCGCGCATGTGGCGCGTATCGGCGAAGGAGGGGAGGACGATCATGCGGTTGAATTTGCCCCAGAAGCATTCGCGGACGAGGTATTCGCCTTCGCCCACGATCGGGGACATGCGCTTGCCGCTGATGACCAACACGTTGTCGTTGACCCGGACGGACAGGTTCTCCTTGGCTACTCCCGAGATGGGCACGACGATAGACAATTCCGTCTGCGTCTTCACGATGTCCACGGCCACCTCCCCGGATTCCTCCGTGATGGCGTCGGCATCCTGGATCTGCTCGATGAGCACGTCGTCGTAAATAACCTCGGTCATGCGGGATGTCGTTACGGGCCGGGAATTCCGGCCAGGTCAATGCGGGAAGTGTAGCAGAACGGGGGCAGGCTACAAGGATCAAGGGGCCGGGGTCCCCGCTTTCGCGGGGATGGCACTTCGGCGGCCATTCGCTGCGCTTATGGGCCGAAGGCGCACCTTGACGCTGCGGTGCAGGGCGCCTAGGATGGGTGCACGTTCCTAGCCCCATTGCCATGTTCATCTTCCTCATCGTGTTGGCTGCCCTCGTGGTGGCGATCGTCTTGTTCATCATCGGCATTTACAACGCGCTCATAAAGCTCAAGATCGACGCGGAGGGGTCATGGAGCGATATCGACACGCAGCTCAAGCGCAGGTTCGACCTGATCCCGAACCTGGTGGAGACGGTGAAGGGCTACGCCGCGCACGAGTCGCAGGTATTCGAGGAAGTCGCCCGCGCCAGGAGCCAAGCCATGCAGGCCAGCGGTCCCGCCGCCACTGCCCAGGCTGAGGCGGGACTGACCGGAGCTCTGAAGTCGCTGTTTGCCGTCGCGGAGAATTATCCGCAGCTGAAGGCCGACGCGAATTTCATGCAGCTGCAGACGACGCTCAATGAAATCGAGGATCATATCAACAAGGCGCGCCGCTACTACAACGCCGTGGTCCGCGAATACAATACGAAGCTGCAGGTCTTCCCGAATAATATCGTGGCGTCGCTCTTCACCTTCCCGCCCAAAGATTTCTTTGAGCTGGACAGCGAGGAGGAGCGCAAGAACGTGAAGGTGGATTTCGCCAAGTGAGATGGACGAGCCAGGTCACCCCTTCGAGTATCCCTTGAACGATTGGGCCGACTTGCATGCGCGAATCCGGCGGTTTTCGGGTACCGATGAGGATATCCTTGGTATCTTAAACTTAAAGAAAAGAGTTCGTGATAGTTTCTTGTGCGATATGCCTGGATACCGGCGTGATCTTTTCGCTTCCAGGGTGACGGACATATTCGAAGCCAGGAACGTGATCGTGTACCTCAAGTCCCGCTACGACGAGGCACAGGGAATAGCCGACGAACAGGCCATGGCGCAGTGGAGGGATCTCCTGCGGAAGGCGTACCACATGCAGCTCATTCCCGCCGTCTTGGTGTTGGGAGCAAGGGGGCCTGATGGATTCTTCAAGGAACTTTTTCACTCCTCGAGGGAGGATGCCTATGACTATCTCAATACCATCCGTTCGGAAGCCGGCGAATACCTGAAAGGAATAGGCTTGGACCTTTGATTGTTATTATTCATACCTCAACGCCTCGATCGGATTGAGCTGCGCGGCTTTTCGTGCCGGGATGAGACCGAAGATGACGCCGACCATGAGTGCCACGGCGAACGAGATGCCGATGGAGAGGGGAGAGACGACGTAGTCCCAGTCATAGTCGAGTGCGTTGGCGACGATGGAGATGCCGAGTGCGATGGCCGATCCGCCGATGATGCCTACCGCGCCGCCTACTCCGGTCAGTACCATGCTCTCCACCAGGAACTGGTTCTTGATCTGTCCCGGTGTGGCCCCGATGGCCTTGCGCAGGCCGATCTCGCGCGTCCGTTCTTTCACGGCCATGAGCATGACGTTCATGATCCCGATACCGCCGACGATGAGCGATATGGCGGCAATGAGCGACAGGAAGAGGCTTAGCCCCGTGGTGATGGCGGTGAAGATGACCAAGGCATTCGCCAGACTATTGACCGTGAAGTCGTCGTCCGCGGCGTCCTCGATGCCGTGGCGGTAGCGCAGGAGTCCCTTGATCGAGTCCATGACCCGGTTCACGTTTTCCTCCGTATCCACCTTCGCTCGCATGAAGCCCAGGTGCTTGGTCCCCAGCAGGAGCTTCTGCGCGGCGCTGATGGGGATGAAGACTTGGTCGTCGGGATTGTTGAACAGGAACGAGCCTTTCTTCACCATCACCCCGATCACGGTGAACGTCTGGCCGCCGATGCGTACCTTCTCCCCGATGGCCTCGCGGTCGCCGAAGATCCCCTCATATACGGTGGCTCCCAGGACCGCCACCTTCGTAGCACTCTGTTCCTCCTGCTCGTTGAAGAACCTGCCCCGCTCCACCTCATGGTTCTCCACAGTCGGGTAGCTGGCGGTGATGCCGGAGTAGTTCGTGTCGACCGATGTCCCTCCCGAAGCAACCTCTCCGAACCCACGGGCGTAGGCCGTTACTCCGACGACGTTCGGGAGCTTGGCGATTTCCTTTGCATCCTCGATGGTCAAGGTCGTGATGGTGATGCCCAGGACCGCCGCCGGGGGGCCGCTGTCCCCGCCCTGTCCGGGGAGGACGCCGACGAGGGTAGTGCCGAACTTGCTTATCGAATTGACGATGAGCGACTGTGCTCCGGCTCCCACGGCCATGATGACCACCACAGACCCGATGCCGATGATGATGCCAAGCATTGTCAGGAACGAGCGGCCCTTGTTGGCACGCAGTCCCCGAAGGGCGAGCTTGATGGTGAGGAGGAAGGAGGGCACAGAAGAGCTTAATCGGGGCGAAGGATAGCAGAAAGGGGTGGTTTTTGGTACAATTACGCGATAACTAACTCCCATGAGCCACGTTGAGAGACTAACCGATCAGAAGGCGTTTCCCGCCGGTTATCACGAATT
>CAYOUH010000024.1:10007-10425 GCA_964407085.1 uncultured Candidatus Peribacteria bacterium
GTAGGGCCGGATAAACTAGGTGAGATAGAACCGCAACCCGAAATTGATAAGGCTGCGGTCGACTCCTTCCTAGCTGCTTTTGGCCAGGCAGATCGAGAAAGGATCAGGTCTGTATTCGTTGATTTTCTTCCCGGCTTGAGGTTAGGAAATCTTCCGAAGACCAGGTTGGCTTTGAAGGAACTCTTTTATCCCTCCAAAGGTCATTATAGTTCTAAAGATCAGTCCTTTCCCCTTCTGGTCCCTAGCGGTATTGCCACTGTTCGTGACAGTATTAATCGCGACTTGGTGGAGCAGAAAGAGGCCGGTGATCTATCAACCTTAGCAATGAAGGTTCGGTCATTTCTCGATAATCTGGAAGACCTATTTCAAGAGGTTGTGTCTCCAAGGATTGAACATTTTAATCAATACCATCATTACC
>CAYOUH010000025.1:0-10159 GCA_964407085.1 uncultured Candidatus Peribacteria bacterium
CCCTTCGCCACAACCTCGGGGATACCGTCTGCATCGGTTGCGAGGACGGGATGGCCGAAGTTCATGGATTCCAACATGCCCAGTCCGAAGGTCTCCGTCTCCGATGCGTAGATGCCGATGTCGGCCGCGCCGAGGTAGTTCTCGATGTCGAGCACGTTCTCTCGAACGATGATCCGATCCTCCACGCCCAGCTTGCGGACCTGGTCCTCGTAAGCAGCGAAGCTCGATCCGGCGATGATGAGGAGTTTGGCATCCGTCTTCGCGGGCAAGGAGGCCATGATCTTGAGCAAATCTGGGATGCGCTTGACGGGACGGAGGTTGCTGATGTGGATGAGTAGGAGGGTATCCTCACTTACTCCCATCTCCTTCCGCACGGCCCCACGCTTGCGGCTGGCGGAGCGCGGAGGAGAGAAGTTGTAGATCACTTCGATGGGCTTGTTGAGCTTGAGCGTCGATATGGTTTCCTCGCGCAGGCTCTGGGATACGGCAGTCACGCCACAGGAACGTTCGATGCTGTAGCGGATGATGGGCTTGTAGTTTGGGTCCTGACCCATGAGCGTCACGTCCGTGCCGTGCAGGGTGGTGATGACCTTGGGGCGCTTTTTCTCGTACTTCATCATTTGTTGGGCCATGTAGGCGGCAGTGGCGTGGGGGACGGCGTAGTGCACGTGGAGTACGTCGAGCTGGAACTTCTTGGCCACGGAGGCCATCTTGACCGCGAGGGGCAGCGTGTAGTCGGGGTATTTGAACAACGGGTACGTATTCACGATCACCTCATGGAAATAGATGTTCGGGCGCCCCATGTCGAGCCGGAAGGGTACCCCGTGGCTGATGAAGTGCACCTCGTGGCCGCGCTTGGCCAGTTCGTGGCCCAGTTCCGTGGCGATGATGCCGGAGCCCCCGATGGAGGGGTAGCAGGTGATGCCGATGCGCAGCTTGCCGTCTTTCTTGGCAGGGGTCATGGGAATAGCATGGAAAAGGGAGCCAGCGACGAGGCTGACGTGGGAGGTACTCTACACCCCTTGGATTCCAAAAAACAAATCCCGAATAAGAACCGAGATTGCTTCGCTGACACTCGTAATGACGGTGAGCCTAGAAATGCCGGGCGGTCCTCTCCAGGCAGCAGACGCAGTCGATGAACACCGGATCGTCGGTCCACAGGCCCAGGCCATACTCACTGTGTCCCATGAGGCCAAAGGTACGGGCACGGGAATGGACGAAGTCAAGGTAGGCACGGGAGCGTACCTGCGTCTTGTGCATCTTCATGACCCGGTCCCATTCTCCCATTACGTCACTCACGTCGACGATGATGTCGGGATGCAGGTTGTGGCCGGTGACCAAGTAGTAGTAGAGCGCGCCGATGATGTGGACGGGATCGCCCTCGAGTTCCTTCAGTCCCCCGTAACGTGCGAACCGCGCGGCGTCGCGGACGATGATACCGGCGTTCCGGTGGTCCGGGTGTTGGTTCTCGATGGTGTGGGGAGCCAGAACGACATCGGGCTTGAATTCGCGGATAATGCGGGCAATGCGAACCTTGTTCTCCACCGTCGGTTCCAGATGGCAGTCGCCGCCGAAATCGGGAAATTCGATAGTGGCACCGATGGCTTTGGCGGCATTTTTGGATTCCTGGCGCCGCTCTGCGGAGGTTCCGGAACTGCCAGCCTCTCCCGACGTGAGACATACCATGCGGATGATGTTTCCGGCTTGGGATTCTTTGACCAACAGTCCCCCACAGCCGAACTCGATGTCGTCGGGGTGGGCTCCGACGACCAATATCCTCTTGGGGTCGGCCTTTTTGGCAGGCTTCGCTTTGGGCATGGTGTCGTTGACGTTAGGAAAATGAGAGTGTCGTTCCATTGTATCCTATTTTCTGTGTGGGGAGTGGGTGCTGATATTGAAGGATGCCCGCTAGGATTCTTGGGAATATTCCTTCCCCGAAAGTATGGTCTGATAAGCCTAGGGCGTGTTGATGGGATCTTGACTACGATTTTTCGGGTTCCTGCTAGCTATTGTGGCTCAGGAAGAGGAACCAAAGGCTCGATCCAGGAATCATCCTCATCGGCGATCTCATCCCGTGCCACGAAGGTGATGCCGGGATATTTCGAGAAATCCATATAGGCGGCCTCGCCCTTGCCATACACGTAGTGCGTGCAGCCGATGACGGACTGCATCCAGGCGAAACGGTTGTTGCGGTGGGGATTCTTTTGCCGTTTTTCGATCGGTTGATCAGGAAGGGAGAGATACTGGTCGCCGCCCTGATGCAGCGAGAGTTTGCCATCCATCCAGCGGGCGCGGACGATCTCGCCTTCGTACGTCACGTCCGCGAAGCCCTCGGTCAGGTCCGAGGCCTTTTCCCGGAACGCAGGATCGGATGAACGCATAACCTCCATTCCTTCAAATAAGCCGAGTTTGGCATACATCTGGAAGCAGAAGTCCCCAGCGGTCTGGGCTTGTACCGAGGCAAAGAGGTCGCCTATCTCCTTGCGCACGAAGCGTGGGAGGCGTCGCCGGACCTCCTCCTGCCATCCGGCAGGGATCCTTTTGGCATAGAGCGGGGAGTATTTCTTCTGGACCTTGTTCTCCTGGGTGAAGTTGAGGCGTTCCTCCCTCCCCTCCACGTCCTTCAAAACCGTGACGGTCTCACGATAGTCGTGGTCGCTGTCGTGGTAGAAGTGTACGACCCGGCCGCCGAGCTCGGACGCGAGGCGTTTGGCGGTATCGATCTTGGCGATCAGGAGGCGCTTCGGGAAGAAGCCGTTGGGTTGCTGGCCGAAGCAGATGACGGGTTGGGACATGCGGACAGGGTAGCAAGGCGGAAACGGAAATGGAATTCCAATTGGAGTTCGTTTTTGGTACCTTGGTTCGGCGTTTTGCTTGTTCTTTACTGTAGCTTTAGATTCCTGCCTTCGCAGGAATGACATTCACGATATGAAACTGCTTTTCCGATACGTCCTGCAGCACAAGAAGCTCCTGATCCTGGCCCTCGTCCTGGCGACGATCAACCAGGTGTTCTCCCTGCTTGATCCGCAGATCTTCCGCATGCTGATCGATGATTATGCGAACAAGGCGACCATGATGGACCGCGATACGGTCATCAAGGGGGTCGCGATCCTGCTGGGAGGTTCGGTGGGCGTGGCGGGGGTGTCGCGGATCGCCAAGAATTTCCAGGACTATTTCACCAACGTCATCGTGCAGCGTGTGGGGGCAAAGATGTACGCCGACAGTATCGCGCATGCCTTTTCGCTGCCCTATGCGGTGTTCGAGGACCAGCGCTCCGGAGAGCTGCTGCAAAAGGTGCAGAAGGCGCGTATCGATGCCCAGGCGGTGATCCAGGGGGCGATCAATATTCTGTACCTTTCAGTCATCGGTGTGGTCTTCGTCCTAAGCTATGCCTTTACGGTCAACTGGATCGTGGGAGCGGTGTATACCTCGATCATCCCGATTTTGGGAATCGTCACGTTCTACATCAGCCGCAAGATCAAGGACGCGCAGAAAAGCATCGTGCGCGAGACGGCCGAGTTGGCAGGGTCCACTACGGAAACGATTCGTAACGTGGAATTGGTCAAAAGCCTCGGTTTGGAGACCCAGGAGATCAACCGGCTCAACGAGGTGAACAAGCAGATCCTCGGGTTGGAGCTGAAGAAGATCGTACTGGTTCGAAAGCTGAGCTTCATCCAGGGAACACTGCTCAACGCTTTGCGCTCTTCCCTATTGTTCCTGATGCTGTACCTGATCGTGAACCAATCGATCACGTTGGGCCAGTTCTTCAGCCTGCTGTTCTACTCGTTCTACGTGTTCAACCCGCTCCAGGAGCTGGGTTCGGTATCGGCCCAGTACCAAGAGGCACGGGCGAGCCTGGAGACGTTGGATGAGGTGTTGGCGCGTCCGAGCGATGAGAAGCCCGAGAACCCCGTGAAGATCGAGAAGGTGAAAGAAATATCGTTCTCAGGAGCAGGATTCCAGTACCAGAGCAGTGACCGTGATGTGCTCAAAAAGCTCGATATCAGCATCAAGGCGGGGGAAACGGTGGCCTTCGTCGGACCCAGCGGGTCGGGAAAATCCACCGTGATGAAGCTCATCGTGGGGCTGTATCGTCCGACCGCCGGCAAACTCATGATCAATGACGTCCCGTCGACGGAGGTGGACTACGATGACCTGCGCCGCAGGACGGGGTTGGTGACGCAGGAGACGCAGCTGTTCGCCGGAAGCATCCGCGATAATCTCTTGTTCGTGCGGCCCGATGCCACGGATGAGGAATGCCTGGCGGCGCTCAAGGCTGCAGCGGCCATGAACATCATCGAAAAGGCGGACAAGGGGCTGGATACCAAGATCGGCGAAGGCGGGATCAAGATCAGCGGCGGGGAGCGCCAGCGGTTGGCGATCGCCCGGGCACTGCTGCGCAAGCCGGAACTCATCATCTTCGACGAAGCTACGTCCAGCCTGGACTCTATCACCGAGCTGGCGATCACCCAGACGATCAAGGAGATCACGAGCACGCAGAAGGGCATCATCAACATCCTGGTGGCCCACCGCCTCTCGACCATCATCCATGCCGACCGCATCTTCGTGCTGGAGAAAGGCGTGCTGATCGAACAGGGAAGCCATGAGGAACTCCTGGCGCAAAATGGGCTGTACAACGCGCTGTGGAGGCAGCAAAGCGGAGAAGCTTCGGAGTGATACGAGCCGGTTATCCCCTGCTGTACGACGGGAATACCCCGGTGCCGTACAAGTGGTGGGTTGATTAGTCCATCATTAGCAACCCTGCCACGGAGATGAGGCTGCCGAGGAGTTTTCGGGGCATATCGTCCCGTTCTTTCAGGAGGATCGCTGCTCCAACAAAAACGGTAACTACTTTGAATGTCGTGACGGCGGAAACGAGGCTGAGGTTTCCCACGGTATTGACCAACGTGACCCAGGAGATGGCCTGGAAGAAGCGCAAGATCCCCGTTGTGACCAAGTCCGAGGATGAGAAGGTTGTCTTGCCGCGCATGATCCAAGCCGTGATTCCCAGGCATGCAGCCTGCATCCACCAGCTAAGCAATGTTCCAGCCGTAAATCCCGTTTGCTTCTGCAGGGCGCGTTCGGCGACGAGGCAAATCCCAATCAGCACTCCCGAAAGTAACGTCAGCATGAAGTACTTGTCGAACTTGAACCGGCTTATGCGGTGCTTCTTGGATACGATCACGACTCCTATTAGGAGCAGCACGGTTCCCAGGCCTTGTAGCCAGGTCAATCTTTCTGCCAGAAACAACGTAGCGAGAACGATAGTAACGGGTGTATAGACGTTGCTGACCAGTGTCCCTATTCCAGCTTCGACATGCCGTTGGGTGACGAAGAACAATCCAAACGAAGCTGCTCCAGCGGTACCCGCCACTATTGCCAAGGTCAACAAGACGAAACCACTGCCCTCGATCTGGAAAGGATGGAAGAAGGGTAGGATTACCGACCCGATGACCGCCGGGAACGCTATGACCTGAAAGGAGAAGCGTATTTGGGACGCTACGTCCCCAGTTCCCTTCTGGGCCAGAAAGCGTCGTTGGATCGGCGAAGCACTGGCAGAGACGAAATAGAAGAGATACGCCAGAAGGACTGCCATGACTTACTGCTTTTTGTCCGGCACGAAGTAGAGCGCGACGGAGTTCATGCAGTAGCGCTTGCCCGATGGCTCAGGCCCGTCATCGAAGACGTGGCCCAGGTGGCCGCCGCATGTGTCGAGGACCTCGGTACGCGGATAGCCCAGGTCGTAGTCTGTATCCAGGACCAAAGCATCGTCCGATATCGGCGCGTAGAAGCTCGGCCAGCCCGTTCCGGATTCGTACTTCGTCTCCGAGCGGAAGAGGGGCTTGTCGCAGCCGACACTATAGTACGTCCCCGTCCGGTGCTCGTTAAGCAGTGCTCCCGTGAATGGTCGCTCGGTGCCTTTTTCCCTCAAAACGTAGTATTGCTCGGGGGTCAGGATCGATTTCCAGTCCCTGATCGTGATCGTTTCGGGAGTGGGGGCCTGAGGAATAACTGCCCCCGAAGATGCCCAAGGAGTATTCACCGGCTGGGATCCGAAGGAGCAGGAAGAAAGGCTTATGGCGAGGATCCCAGCCAAGAGAAATCTATAATTCATAATGATTCTGTCATTCCGAGTTTGCGAGGAATCGTCAGATGCTATCTTAAGCCCTTTAGTAAGTGAGATCCCTCGTTTCACTCGGGATGTAGGGTCTTGGGACTCAAACTTCGTTCCACTCGTTTTCGTCTCCAATTCACCTACACCTCGACGATGATCGGGGCGATGACGGGCTCGCGGTCGATCTTCTTCAGGATCACCTTCGACAAGTGGAAGCGGATGTCGGAGCGCAGGTCACGGTGGCTCTTGGCTGAGGAACGGGCAGAGCGACGAGGCTTGGCGGCAGGAGTAGCTTCTCCCGCGGGAAGGGGCTGGGGTGGGACGGAAGCCTCGCGCGGGTCCTTCTTGATCGCCTTCTCATAGGCCTTGGCGGCTTCGGCGGCGATGACTCCAGTCAGCTCCGCGTGCTCGTCCAGGTAGATGAAGCCCTTAGAAATGATCCGGGGTAATCCCTGGAGTGATCCATCCCTGCGGGAAACGCGGAACAAGACCACGGCGACGCCATCGCGTGACATCGTCTTGCGGTCCTCGAGCACGTGATCGTCCTCGTTCTCCGTGCCACCCAGGCCGTCGATGTAGATGTTGCGGATGCCGATGAGCTTGTCGTGCACGACGGGACGCGCAGCGTTCGGTGAGAGCTCGATTATGCTGCCGTTTTCCAGTAGGAAGTTGTCATCGGAGGCGATGCCCGTCTCGATGCCGAGGTTCTTGTGCGCCAGGCGCATGAAGAGCTCGCCGTGGACGGGAATGAAGTACTTGGGCTTCACGAGGGAGAGCATCATTTTCAGGTCCTCCTTCTTGCCATGCCCGGAGGAGTGGAGGTCGAGGTCCTCGTTGGTAATGACATGCGCGCCCTTGGCGATGAACTTGTTGATCATGTTCGTCACGCTGCGTTCGTTCCCTGTTCCCGGGATCGGCGTGGCGGAGAACGCTATCGTGTCGCCCTTCTTGATCTTGATCTGCGGATGGCTGTCGTTGGCCATGCGAGTGAGCGCGGCGAATTGCTCCCCCTGGCTGCCGGTGGTGATGATGAGGACCTTTTCGTCGGGGAGGTCGTTGGCGGCGTTGGAGAGTTTCTGCACGTGCCGTTCCGACCAGTTCATGTATTGCAGGCGCTTGGCGATCTCGACGTTGTTCACCATGCTGCGGCCGGCGATGAAGACCTGCCGGTCGACTTCCCTGGCGACGTTGACCATGCTCTGGATGCGGGCGATGTTGCTCGAAACGGTGCCGACGATGATGCGGCCCGTAGGTCGTGTGATGATCTCGCGCAGCGATTCGGCGACGGTGACCTCCGGCCTGGTGTAGCCGTCGGTGGTGGCGTTCGTGCTGTCGGACATGAGATAGGTCACGCCTTCTTCCCCGGCCTGGGCCAGGCGCTCGAAATCGGGGACGTCGTTTGGGAAGGGGGCCGTGAAGTCGAATTTGAAATCGCCGGTGTGGATGACGCGGTGATTCCCGTTCTTGAGATCGATGGCGAACGATCCAGGGACGGAGTGGGTTACCTTGATGAAACCGGCCGAAAAACCGCCGAGGCGGATGGTTTCCTCGCTGGAGACTTCGTGCAGTCGGGCCTTGTCGAGGTGACCGTATTCCTCGAGGTTCTTCTTGATCAGCCCGACCGACATGCGCGAACCGTAGATCGGGGGATAGTGGAGTTTCGGCAGCACGTGGCGCAGTCCACCGATGTGGTCGAGATGGCCGTGGGTGATGATGATGCCGCGGAATTTGTGCAGACGCTCCTCGATGTAGGCCACGTCGGGGATCACGTAATCGATGCCGAACATGTCGGCCTCGGGGAACATGAGCCCGCAGTCGATCATGACCATGTCTTCCCGGGTTTCGAAGACGGCGCAGTTGCGGCCGACTTCGTTGAGTCCCCCGATGATGACGACGCGGAAATAATCGTGTGCCGGTTCAACGACTTTGCGAGGTGCGCGAGGGGTCTTCGAAGGGGAAGACATCCTCGGCTGGGGTTCGCGCTTGTTGCGCTGTCCTCCGCGGCCGGTAGAGGCGGGACGTGATGGAGTTTGCGGGGTTGAGCCGCTCGGGGCTGCTCCTTCTCCGCCACCGTGTCCTCGCTTGCGGCCACGCGAACGGTGACGCTTTGGTTTGGTGGGATCGCCTGTTTTGACCGGTTGCTCAGAGGCGGAAGGTGATGGTCTTGGCGGAGATGGTTCGGAAGATTTATCCGAATTGGGTCCGAGCTTGTCTTTGAGCCAGGCGTTCAATGATTTCATGCGTATCGTTAGGCTATTTTGATTCCAAGTTCTTTCAATTGTTTCTCCGTCACGGTTCCGGGAGCGCCGAGCATGACGTCCATGGCCTTGCCATTCTTTGGGAAAGCGATGACTTCGCGGATGTTCGGCTCGTCACGGAAGAGCATCAGTAAGCGATCAATTCCTGGAGCGAAGCCGCCGTGGGGCGGGCAGCCGAACTCGAAGGCACGGATCATGTGGCCGAATTTCTCATCGACTTCCTCGCGCGAATAGCCGGCGATGCGGAAGGCCTCATAGGCGGTCTCGGGATCGGAGTTGCGGATGCCGCCGCTGGAGAGCTCCAGGCCGTTGGCGACGATGTCGTACTGGTAGGCCAGGATGTCGAGGGGTTCCTTCGACTTCAACGCCTCCAGACCACCCTGCGGCATAGAGAAGGGGTTGTGGCAGAAGTCGATCTTCTTCTCATCCTCATTCCATTCGTAGAACGGGAAGTCATGGATCCAGGCCCAGGCGACGATGCCCTTGTCCCTCAATCCCAGGGACTCACCCAGGTGGAGGCGCAGTTTCCCGAGCACATCGGCAGCGACCTTGGCCGAGTCCGCAGCGAAGAAGACCACGTCGCCCGTCTTGGCTCCCATCTCAGCGGCGATCTTCGCGACCTCCTCCTCAGACATGAACTTCGTGAGGGGGGACTTCACGCCATCGGGTTCGTAGATGAAGTAGGCCAGGCCCTTGGCTCCCCACTCCTTCGCCATCGGGACGAGCTTGGCCTCGATCTGGGAACGGGGCGTGGAGGCATAGCCGGGGACACAAATCGCCCGCACTACTCCCCCATCCTTGACCGCTCCGGAGAAGACCGAGAAACCGGAATCCTTCAAGATGTCGGACAGGTCATGGATTTCCAATCCGAAGCGCAGGTCGGGACGGTCAGTGCCGTAGCGCAGCATCGCGTCGGCGTAGGTCATGCGGGGGAAGGGTTTCTGCAAAACCTTCTTCCCTGCGACCTTCTCCGTGAGCTCGACGAAGAGCGGTTCCATCGTATTCCACACGTCCTCCTGGGTCACGAAGCTCATTTCCAGATCGAGCTGGTAGAACTCGCCGGGGCTCCGGTCTGCGCGCGGATCCTCGTCGCGGAAGCAGGGTGCGATCTGGAAATACTTGTCGAAGCCGGCCACCATCAGGAGCTGCTTGAACTGCTGCGGGGCCTGGGGCAAGGCATAGAACTTGCCGGGATGGATGCGGCTGGGAACGAGATAGTCGCGGGCGCCCTCGGGGGAACTGTTGGCCAGGATCGGCGTGGTGATCTCCAGGAAGCCCTCGGCGTCCATCCAGTCACGGATGAACTTGATCATCGTATGGCGGAAGACGATGTTGTCGCGGATGTGCGTGCGGCGTAGGTCGATGAAGCGGTACTTGAGCCGTAGGTCCTCGTTCACTTCCCCGTCCTTGTCGACCTCGAACGGCAGCGTCTTGGCGGCGGAAAGGATCGTGCACTCCCCCACTACGATCTCGATTTCCCCGGTCTCCAGGTTCGGATTCGCGAGTCCCTCACCGCGCTTGCGCACGGAGCCCGTCACGGTGACGACGAACTCGCTGCGCAGGGATTCGGCGATGCGATGGGCCTCGGCATTATCCTGGGGATCGAAGACGAGCTGGGTCAGGCCGTAGCGGTCGCGCAGGTCGATGAAAATGAGTCCGCCGTGGTCGCGGGCACTATCCACCCAGCCGGCCAGTTTCACTTCCTTTCCCTCATCGGCGGCGCGCAGCTGCCCGCAGGTATGCGTTCGGTACATGTCGTTGGTGTCGGAAACCTTAAGATTCCATT
>CAYOUH010000026.1:0-4753 GCA_964407085.1 uncultured Candidatus Peribacteria bacterium
CGGCACCCGAGATGCCGATGAGATGGATGCAAGCCGCAGTAGTGAATGGTACAATTAAGTGATTCATCGGAATTCTAGAACCAGTTTACCTCGAGACTTCCAAAATACCATGCCTGCAAAAGGTCAACGCATCGAAATACATAATGAGCTGGAAGCCCTTCAGCGAGTAAGATCGGTGATGGTGGATGTGACTAGAAATGCACAAAGATTGCGTTCCAAGGGGCATGAGATCCCAGCAGCAGAAAATATTGTGGGCGATGTTCGTGAGGGGCTGTGTAATCTCCTATTGGTATCCAATGAAAAAGGAACTGAAGTAATTGCTGGTATCCTGGGGGAAATCGATAAGGAAGGATTAAACCCAGGAGAACAGGTAGTAGTGATTAAAACGCTACGAAGGCTTATTTCGAGGATCAAGCAAGTGCCTACAGATGGTAGGCTAGTATCGGAACTTCTCGGAAGCCTGACGTCCCCCAAGAATCCTGGCCAAATAAGAAAAATGGCTAGGGCGATACTCCGTGACTACCAGAAGTACGGGCATGTCCAGGATTAGGTTTCTATGCATAAGGTATGAATTCGCTCCAGAGTATAAAAAAGGTAAGTGTCCCTGAAATGCCTCCAACCTTGTTCCATAATGGTACAGTTGAAAGGCCCCCGTTTCCGATCATAGGTAAGACCAGGGATTCACTCCATACCCTCTTAGCCTGGGGGAATAAACCTCCTGAGCGGCCAGCAAGGGGTATCCCGGTGCCGGTCCGTAAACCTTCATATAAAGAGAAAAGAAATCCAAACCCCACTCCTGCAAGGCCTAACCCCGGAAGAACCAACCGGCCAGCTAAACCTGCAAAGCCTGTGAAACGGTGAGGATTCTTTGGTTGATAGAAGAAAATTAATCCATATTCCTATTAGACAGTCAAACCCAAACCACCCTTGGGTGGTTATAAAAGTGCTAAAATAAGAGGATTTCGAACACACCAATATGCATATCAAAAACCCCTTCCGATCGGGAAAAACGAAGTCCGCTGAGGATGGCAAAGCATGGTCCCTGCAGGACCTCGTCGGCGGATCGCCCGCTGCGGCCGTCCACCATGGCAAAACAGCTTCACGGATCATCACCATCGTGGCGCTGCTGCTCATCACCGCCGGGGTCGGCTTCATGCTCTCCGATGGTGGATTCCTCAGTACGAATCTGACGGGTTCCGGTTCCGTAGCGCGCAATGCCTGTGACTATGCCGCGGTTCAGCAGGGAAAGACTGATCCATGTGATCCTGTCGCTGGCCTCGCCTGCGCCGTAGACAATCAGTGTCGCTGCAAGGCCGGGACGTGGAACGGAACCCGCTGCGTAGCACCCGTAGCGACGCCTGACGTTCGGGTGCGGGTGCCCGACTTCGCCACCTGCGGTCCGCGCTGCTCCACGCGCTACGCTGCAGTGAGCGTCACCTACCTTTCCCAGAATGCCGATTGTGAGGTGCCCGTCCAGGGATCCGAGACCTACCAGCGCGACTGTGCCTGCGCCGATGGAACCGAGGCGTATGCCGATTTCAATGAACGTTGCACTCAGGACAAGCTCGAGACCACGCCCGCTCCCGATGGGACGGTCGCCTCGTGTTCGGATCCGATGTGCGCGTCAGGTGGCTCCTGTGTCTGCTGCAACGGTTCGACCGCTCCCGACTGCTCGCTCTCCTGTCCGGGATCCTCCGGCCCGGTCTCCGACTGCTCGTCGTGCGGTCCGTCGTGCGGCCTGTCCGCTGATGGGGCCTCGTGCACCTGTTCGGATGTTCCCGCGTGTCCCAACGGCGCGACGGATGCACCCACCTGTACCGCCTGCCCCATCGGGCTCATCGGATCAGTCTGCGCCTCCGCCCCGAACGCGTGCGGCGACCGCAATACCGGCGAAGTGCTCTCGTCCTGCGAGTGCAGTGCCATCGCTCCGGATGATGCCGATTGTCCTGCTGCCGGTTCGGCAGGATTATCCGACGTGCTGGGGGCCTCCGTCGTAGGCGACTCCTCGGGCATGGTGACGCCGGTGCGCTTCGCTCTGGAGATGGACAAGGCGGGCTACGCGAATGGCCGGGTGGAATTCAACGTACGCTTCACCTTCACCAACGTGAGCGGATCCTCCGTGGTCCTCTCCCGTGCCGCCGCGGACTTCGATCGTCCCTTCGGGGGAATGGTCACGTCGGTTGGCAGCATCATGGGCTCAGGACTGGTAGCCAATACCGCATTCGATGGCCGGGGAAACGATGAACTGCTGGGGGTGGGACGCAATACGATCGCGCCAGGAGCATCCGCTACTGTGGCCATGGTCATCGCCGTGCAGACCTCCGACCGCCAGCTGCAGTGGGAGGTTCCCGTCAGTCTATCAGTAGAGGTGCCCTCTACGGGCGAGAAGATGAACTACGATCCCGCTCCGGCATCGCTGGGGCTCCTCAAGAAACCGACCACCACGCGGCCGGCTCCGACCGTAGCTCCGATCGATGCCTCCAGTGGTGGACCTTTGGAATTCGGCATGCTGCGGGGAAGCGTCTTCCACGACGGGAATGCCAATGGCAGCCGCGACGGGAACGAGCGTGGCATATCGTCCGTGAAAGTCATCGTGACCGACGTGAACGGTATTCAACAAACGCTCTCGACCGATCCGGACGGCCAGTACGAAACGCTGGTCATCGCCGGGAAAACGAGCGTGGCGGTCTCCAGCGACAATGGTGTCCTGGGCGACGCACCCGTATTCACGACTCCGTCCTTCTCGGAGTCCTTCGTCGCCCCCGGGAATATCGTGACGATCGGGTCAGTGGGAGTATCGTTTTCATCCGATCGCTGATCACGTTCGTCAGAGGGTGACGTAGGAGGCCATCCGCAGGGCATTTTTGGGGGACGATGGACAGGCTGTCCATCGTCCTTTTTGGCTTACAGCCAATAAGAAAACCGAAGACAGGCTATGGCAAGGGGAATAGTCGCCATTATTGAAATAAAACATCGATGGCTAACGGCTTTCCTATCGAGAGTCGTTTTTGACAAATACTGAAATAAGGTTGACACGATATCCACAGGAACTATAGTGAAACCTTGTTTTCCCCTTTCCGTAGGGAGAAAAGACGAAAGTGGATCGAACGGGAGACGATAAAAACCAAAACAAACCAAAAAGCGTCCGGTTTGCCGCTTTTGCGTAGGGATCGTTTCGTCAAAAGTTTTATCACCTCTCTCCCACCCTTATGTCCTCCTGGAACACTGCCGCCCTGCGGAACTTCATTGCAAAGGCGCTGGTTCTCATCACGATCCTCGGTTTCCTGCCGAGCCTGGTCATGCCCTCCACGGCCCAGGTCAACCCGTTCGACAACGGGAACGATCCTGCGGTTATCTCCGGCATGGAGAACGTGGAAGTGTCTCCGACGGACCGGACCATCGCTCCTGCCAGGACGGATGCAGCGGGGGAGAATAGGGACGATGGCCGCACGCTCGCTGCCACGACCTGCAACACGACACCGCCCCAATGTTCGGGTGGATGCCTGATCCCGCAACAGAGCCCTGCCGGGAGCGGATGCTACACGGGACAGTGTGTGAACATCTTCGGCCAGACCTGTTCGGGTGCCAGTCCCACCCCAACCCCTGTCCAGTGCCTCACGGGTACGCCGGTTCGCCCTGACTGCGGAACGTGTAGCCCCGTCTATGCTTCGGGCGGCGCTCCCTCCTGCTATGCTGTCGGCCTGTGTCACAATGGTGGCGTTCCCTTCACGATTGGGAGTACGCAGTTCAATCAATACTGCACCGGTACCACCTGCCCCACCTGCCCCGCTAACGCCGTTTGGCCCAATGAGATCCCCTGGAACGCGGTAAACGTTACCTACGGTACTGCATGTAATTTCAACGGCATGTGCAAGCAACCGGTGACCGGTTGGGGTTGTCCCAGTGGAAGCACCAAACAGGGAAACCAGTGCATTACGCAAACCCCCACCCCGACTCCTGTTTTGCGCTGTGCCGACGCCGATGGGAATGGCATGTACGATAGCTGCTCGACGACGGGCACGGGCAAAACTTGTACCGACGTTTGGGAATGCAAGCAAGTCGCCTGTAATCCCCAAACCAAACAATGCGTCATGGGAGGAACGGGCGCGGTATGCCAGAATAATTACAATTGCGGGTATCCTACGCCAACCCCAACCCCACTCTATTGTGCGAACACCCCCTGCTCGACTCTGGGCGCCGGATACACCACCCAGATCTCGGGTGTCCCTGTAGGTCAGTGCCAGATGGGCGACCACTGCGTCCCGTACTACAAGACTGGCCCTCTTCCGACCGCCACCTACGTACCCACCCCCACCCCCACTTCCTCGTGCCTGCCAGGAGCCAGTTGGGATAATGATGTGACGAGCTTCCTGACGGCATTTTGGTCCCAAGGGACGTTCCCGCGTGTCTTCACGGTGGATGAGGCTACAGGCAAGGCCCGCATCGTCATCACGAACAACACTTCCAAGTCTGTGACGCTGAGTCTCTCCTCCTACCGCATGTATGGCAGCGGAGCGCTCTCGCAGCAGGTCTTCCACTCCGGAACCGGAGCCAAGGTCCTCGGGTGCGGCGAAACCAAGGTCTTCGAGGTGGATCTTCCCCAGTGCAAGGCCCAGATCGACTTCTGGTTCGGGACCCATCCATACAACCTGCTCGATTCCAATCCCTACGGTGATCCCGAGTACGTCCCCCACGTCCTGGACTGGCGCTATACGACGGGAGCGATGTGCACGAACACTCCCACCCCCACGCC
>CAYOUH010000026.1:4853-9922 GCA_964407085.1 uncultured Candidatus Peribacteria bacterium
TGGACTGGCGCTATACGACGGGAGCGATGTGCACGAACACTCCCACCCCCACGCCTACACCAACTCCCACCCCGACCCCTACGCCAACTCCGACGTATACCCCGACGCCTACGCCCACCCCCACGCCCAAGATCGATCTGGAAATCTTCAAGACCGATTACCGCAATGAGATCGAAGTCGGGACCAAAAACGAATACACCGTCACCGTGACGAACAATGGTCCTGCGGACGCCAATCCGGCCTACATTTCCGATGATCTCCCGACCGCCTTCTACGATCCTGCCACGGTCTCTTGGACCTGCGAGAAGTGCATCGTGAAGAGCGGCTCCGGTTCCGCTACCATCCGCACCTCAGCGAACATCCCCGCCTACTCGTCCGTCACGCTCACCGTGAAGGCCACCCTGCGTCCCATGGGTCAGTGCGCCTGCGGCTATATCGAGAATACCGCCTTTGTCGACGCCCCGTATCCTTTCATCGACTCGAATCCGAACAATAACGGCTACAAGGACGTGACGAAGGTGGGAAATTGTACGCCGACACCTACCCCCACGTGGACACCGACTCCCACCCCCACCCCCACGCCGACACCCACCTGCAAGCCCCGTCCCTGGTGCCTGGACCACTCCCCTTACTGCTACATTCCTGAATGGGAAGGAAGGAACTGGTGTCCGACCCCCACCCCCACCTGGACCCCGTATCCGACTCCCACTCCCGCCTACCGGACTGATCTCGAGATCATCAAGACCGATGGCAAGGACGAGATCCGCCGTGGGGACTGGAATACGTACACCCTGACGATCAGGAATAATGGCCCCCTGGATGCCAATCCGGCCTACATCTCCGATGACGTCCCGACCGCCTTCTACGATCCGGCTAGCATCTCCTGGTCCTGCGAGAAGTGCAACGTAAAGAGTGGCTCCGGTTCTGCCACCATCCGCACCACGGCGAACATCCCCGCCTATTCCTCTATCACGATGACGGTCTCGGGCATGGTGCGCTGGGACTGCTCCATCGACTATATCCAGAACGTAGCCTTCGTCGACGCTCCGTATCCGCTCATCGATTCCAACCCCAATAACAACGGCTACAAGGACGTGACGAAGATCAGTGACACGCATCCCACCTGGAGCCCCTACCCGACGTGGACGCCATACCCGACCTGGACACCGTATCCGACCTGGACCCCGTCTCCGACTCCTACCTGGTGTCCGAACGGTTGGGTCTGGAACTGGCCGAACCACCGCTGTGAGCCCTCCTGGACACCCACTCCCACGACGACTCCCGCCTACTGTACCCAGGAGGCCAAGCAATGCCCTGATGGATCCTACGTCGGCCGCAACCCCTATGATGGCTGCAATTTCTACGCCTGCTCGCCCTATTACACGCCCACCCCGACCCCGTGGTATGGGAATGCCCGCGTTGGCATCGCCAAGGCCGCAGGGACGGTCAGTAACCGTAATGACGGATCCTACTCGATCCCTTATACCATTACGGTGAAGAACCTGGGCAATGCAACGCTGACGGATATCCAGGTCCAGGAGAACCTCGCCAACGCCTTCCCGTACCCTGCTTCCTACACCGTCAGTGATATCGCCGGCCACGGGGGGCTCAGCGCCAACGGGTCGTTCAACGGCAACTCGGTCCGTGACCTGCTCAACGCCGGCTCCTCCAGCCTCTCCGCTGGTGCGACGGGAACGGTCAGCTTCACCGTCCGCCTGTGGGCCAATTCTTCCTCCCAGCGTTCCTTCTCGAACATGGCCTCCGTATCCGCCCGCTCATCTTCCTGGAACTATACTTACGATGATTCGGTGAACGGCTATGAGGTGGATCCTGATGGGGACGGCAATGCCAACGACGATTCGTCCGCTACGTGGATCAACCTCCCCGGGACTTCCGGCGGATCGTGCAGTGGAACGATGTGCTCGGATATCCGCGTCCAAATCCCCTCCAACGCCTACTGCGCGCGCTACTCGACCTGTTCCACTTCGAACTGGAATAACGGCTACTCCTGCAGCACCTCCACTGCCTGTACCGAGTTCGCTTGCAACGCCGGCTACCATCGCGTAGGGGACCGCTGTGAGCGGGACGATGTCCGCAATGAGAACTGGAACGGCCGCCGTGATGGAGGCTGGAGGCAGGGCAATAACGGCTGGTACAGGAGTAATACGCCCGCTCCAGTCCGCTTCTCCGATTACCGCCGCACCCAGTCGGTGAACCCCTTCTCCTCGATCTTCGTTGTCCTCGTCGTCCCGGTCCAAGCCTATGCGGTCCCAGCGCAGCCTGCCTTCGTAGGGCCTTCGTACTGGGCTTGGTGATAGATCCCGTCTTAGGTCCCACCCGACCCTCTCCCCATGACTCCCCCACGCCATAGTGCGTCGACGCGGCGGGGCGCCTCCCAGAGGCCCCGCCGCATTCGTCTCCCCTTCGCCTTCTACGGCAGCGCCGCGTTCTACGTCGCCTTGTCGCTCTGCGTGTTCCTCAGCGGGGCGTATGGGACGCTTCGCTTGTCGGACAACACCTCGTACGTGGTGGTCGGTTCCTTCCTGGTCCTCGTTCTCATCTCCAACCTTCTCAGCAAGAAGTTCATCCGGCTGCTCAGGCGCTATGGCAATCAGTAAGCTCAACAAGAAGGTCCTGGGCAAATGGTTCATCTACGGCTTGCTCTATTGCGTCACCACCGCGATCGTGGTGTCGGTGTTCATCCTGCCCGAGAACGATGCTGATTACCTGCCGACGCTACGCACGGTCATCATCGTCTGTGCCTCCATCCTGCTGGTGAAATACTTCATCTACATGGTGCTCAGTCCCTGGAGCGATGTCGCAGCAGTGGTTCGAGAAATGCGCTACGCTCACAAGGACTTCAATCCCCGCGTGTCGGTCATCATCCCCGAATGGAACGAGAGCGTGGGAATCGTCAGTACCCTCCAGAGCCTGGCCGAGAGCACCCATCGCAACCTCGAGGTCGTGGTGGTGGATGACGGATCGACCGACGACTCCGGTAAGAAGGTACAGGACTTCATCAAGGCCTACCGTAAGGACTACGGCGCTTTCGCCGCGCCCATAGACTTCGTCTACCACTACAAGGAAAACGGCGGCAAGGGGAGGGCGCTCAACCGCGGGATCCAGATCTCGACCGGGGATATCATCCTTTCCATCGATGCCGACTGCGTCCTCGATCCAGACGCCGTGGCCAACTTCGTCAAATGCTTCCGCGACCCACACGTGATGGCCGCCGTGGGGAACGTGAAGATCGGCAGTACGAAATCGCTGATAGGAACGGTGCAGTACCTGGAATTCCTCTTCTCCTTCTACTTCAAGAAGGCCGATTCCCTGGTCAACGCCATCTACATCATCGGTGGCGCCGCCGGCGCCTTCCGACGCGAGGTATTCCAGCGTATCGGTCTCTACAATCCCCGCAACATCACCGAGGACATCGAGATGTCCGTCCGCATCCAGGCGGCCGGCATGCGGATCGTGTATGCCTCGGATGCCATCATCTACACCGAGGGGGCCTCTGACCTCAGGGGGCTGATCAAGCAGCGGCAGCGCTGGAAGCGGGGCCGCTTCCAGACCTTTGCCGACCATCGCTACCTGTTTTTCAGCGGCCGCAAGGAGCATAACAAGGTCCTCACCTGGCTGATTCTCCCCCTGGCCATGTTCGGAGAGATGCAGCTCTTCCTGGAGCCCCTCTTCCTCCTGTTCCTGTACGTCTACTCCTGGTATGTCAACGACTTCTCCTCGTTCATCTCGGGCGTGGTCGTCGTTTCGTCCATGTTCTTCGTCCAGGTGTGGTTCGACGATCGCAAATCGCATAGCACCTTGTTCTACTTCCTCGCGCCCATCGGCTGGCTGCTGTTCTACCAGACGACCTTCGTCGAGTTCATGGCGTTGGCCAAGGCCGGGTACGGCTTCATACGGGGCAAGGAAATGTCCTGGCAGCGCTGGCAGCGTAAGGGCCTGGATAACGTCTGAGTCGATTGGTCCAGTAGGCCGTTGGTTTTTTCGGGCACCCAGGCTATACTCGAGGCTTCCGCGCCCGTGTCCTTTTCCATTCCATGCGCCTTCCCGCTCTCCGCTCCCGTACGGTCCGGCTTCTGTCGAAAGCCGCGTTCATCGTCCTCTCCTTCGTCTTCCTCCTCCCGCTCTACGGATCCGATGCGGGGGGACCGTGCACCCCGCGCGTATCCTTCTCTCCCCAGCAGGCGGGGGTCTCAGCGGACGGCTCCCTCGCTGCGGACGTGATCGTGGAGAACGTAGGAACAGGCACCTGCTCTGCGGCCTACCTGTCGCTCTATTATCCCGAGGGACTGCATTCCGTCAGTGCCGTACCCGAACCCAAGTCGGGCGACTATTTCTGGCACTTCCAGTCTCTCGGAGCGGGGGAGAAGTCCATCGTCCATTTGATCCTTGCGGTAACGAATCCGTCCCTCACTCCCCTCATGCTCAATGCCACGCTCAATGCCGGGAACCAGGATGCCGAGGCGTCCCTGGGCATCGATCCTTCCTTGCCTCTCCCCGCTCGCTCCACCTCTTCCGGCTCAGTGATTTGTGCTCCCCGTGAGGAAAAAGGCATGTGGGTATGGAACACGCCCCGCGGGATGAGCGAGGCCTGGAGGACGAAGCTGCTCGACACTATGGCCCATCATGGCTTCAACAAAGCCTACATCGACGGCAGTGAGCTGTGGGAGCTCGATGGCAAGGACGAGCCTGATCGGAGTACCGAACTGACTGCCTTCAACCAGGGTCTCAAGGAGTTCGTCGCTGCCGCCAGGTCCAGGAGTATCGGGGTCGAGGTGACTTTCGGCTACCGCGATTGGGGGGAGCCTGCACAGCGCTGGAAGCCCCTGCTCATCATCGACAGGGTCCTGTCCTACAATGCCTCGGTTGCCGCGGCGGATCGTGTCTGCGGGGTACAGTCGGACATCGAGCCGTACCTGATGGATACGTATGAGACCGACAAGGCGGTAGTGCTGGGCAACTACCTGGACACGATGGACCAATTGGCCAAGAAAGTCGCCAAGACCGGATCGGGGATTTCTATGGGCATCGTTATCCCGCACTTCTATGAC
>CAYOUH010000027.1:0-2149 GCA_964407085.1 uncultured Candidatus Peribacteria bacterium
TTGGGTACGGGAGGCCAAACTCGCGGAAAAGGAAACTCGCCAGGAACTCATGAGCCTTACCGAAGCGACGGAAGTGGCGGCATCGTGGGAGAAACGCAGGGTTAAGCCGACGGTCAAGCTTCCTTACATCGAAGTCAGCTGGAACGGATCGGGCATGCGATCTGTGGAACTGAATCCGGATACGGTGTTCTTTTACGACAAGAAGAGCAAGATCGCGCTCAATGGAAACGATTGCTACGCGATAAGCAGATACAAAAAATCCGAATATCCAAACAAGTGGTTCGCCGTGGCGACGGATATCGAAAAGAAAAGCGAGTAGGAGGCTTGGAACCGGTGGCCTACCGGCTCGCCCTCTTCCTCTCCGTCGCGGTGAGGCCTCTTTTGCGCAGGCGGAGCGATACTGGCGTCGCTTCGAGCAGTTCGTCGTCCTCGATGAAGTCCAGACACTGTTCCAGGGACAAGGTGGTTGCGGGAATGAGCGCCTCACTGACACCGTCGCCACTGGAGCGGTTGTTCGTCAGTTGCTTTTCCCTGCAGACGTTCACTTCGATGTCATCCGGGCGAGAGGAGAGTCCTACGATCATGCCTTCGTACACGGCGAGCCCTGGACCGACGAACAGCGTTCCGCGCTCCTGGGCAGCGATGAGTCCATAGGTCATGGTCACGCCTGACTGCGAGGCGATCAGCGCTCCGTTGCGCAGGGAATCCTTCATGGCTCCCTTCGGCTCGTAGCCGAGGAAGTAGGAGCTCATCACGGCCGTGCCGCGGGTCTTGGTCAGCATCACGTTGCGGACGCCGAGCAGGTTGTAGCTGCTGATCTTGAACACGATGCGCATGTGGTTGCCCTGCTGCGGCTCCATATTCTGCAGCAGCCCCTTGCGGCGGCCCATTTCCTCGGTGACCGCGCCCATGAAGTCCTGGTCCACGTCGATGGTGACTTCTTCGTACGGTTCCAGTGTCTTTCCATCCTCTTCCTTGTAGACGACCTGTGGCTTGGATACTTCCATCTCGTAGCCCTCGCGGCGCATGGTTTCGATCAGTACCGAGAGGTGCAGTTCCCCGCGGCCGCTGACGACGAAGGCCACCCCCTCGCCCTGTTCTTCGATCTTGAGCCCCAGGTTGGTTTCCTTCTCCTTCGTCAGGCGCTCCTTGATCTGGCGACTGGTTGTCCACTTCCCTTCCTTGCCCGCGAAGGGGCTGGTGTTGGGGCCGATGGTCACCTTGATCGTCGGGTCCTCCACGGTGATGGTCGGAAGGGCCTCTGGCGTGGCGGGATCGGTGATGGTGTTGCCGATCGTGAGCTCCGGGATACCGGCGATGGCGCAGATGTCTCCCGCCGTGATCTCGTCGACTTCCGCGCGCTGCAGACCCTTGCTCGTGTAGAGCTTCACGGCTTTGTGGTTGGTGACCTTGTCTCCCGCGACCAGGCTGATGGAGTCGCCCTTCTTCAGCTTCCCACGGCTCACCTTGCCGATGCACAGCTTGCCGACGTAGGCATCGGAGTCGAGGGTGGAGATCAGCATTTGGAAGGGCTGGTCCTCGTTGATGGCGCTATCCGGCACGATTTCCACGACCTTGTCGAGCAGGGGTTCGAGTGTCCCGGGCGTTTCGGCGGTGTAGGCGGAGGGCATCTCAGCAAACGCCTTGCCGTCGCGCCCTACCGCGTACAGTACCGGGAAATGCAGCATGCTCTCGTCGTGCGCGAGTTCCAGGAACAGGTTCTCCACGTCGGCGATGACCTCGTCCACGCGGGCGTCCTTCTTGTCGATCTTGTTGATCACCAGGATGACCTTGAGCTTCGCGTCCAGTGCCTTCTTGAGCACGAAGCGTGTCTGGGGAAGGGGACCTTCCGCCGCGTCCACGAGCAGGATCACGCCGCTGGCCATGTTCAATATGCGCTCTACCTCGCCGCCGAAATCGGCGTGGCCGGGCGTGTCGATGATGTTGATCTTCGAATCCTTGTAGTACACCGAAGTGTTCTTCGCGAGGATGGTGATGCCCTTTTCGCGCTCCAGGTCGTTGCTGTCCATGATCAGTGTCTCGGACATTTCCTTCTGGTTGTCACGGAAGGTGTGGGTCTGCTTGAGGAGGGCGTCCACGAGGGTCGTCTTGCCGTGGTCGACGTGGGCGATGATGGCGATATTGCGGA
>CAYOUH010000027.1:2159-9618 GCA_964407085.1 uncultured Candidatus Peribacteria bacterium
GCATGGGGAAAAATGGAAAGCGGGTGGACGTTCAGCGCTCACCGAAGAAGGCCAGGCTAAACTTAGAGTACGCGCATTGTACCAAGGAAAACGGCGAAAGCGAGGGAAAAGGCGGATCCGCCTTTTCCCTCGGGCCCCCTTTTAGGGTCCCTTCCTAGGGACACTTCGCCAAAGTGTAGTACTGGGTGAGGGAATTCCAGGCCTGCCGCCACGTGGGAGTGTCTTTGGTGAAGCCTGACATCAGTCCGAACCAGACTTGTCCACTGTACGGGTAGTCGTTCCCCCCGACCCAGCCGAATAATGCGGCCGGCGGGCCATAACCCCCGCATACCCCCGTCCCCAGAAATCCCGCGAAGTAACTCGCCTGGTCCGCTGCGCTCACTTCGGCGGACATACTCTTGCCGAATTCGTCGATCCACAAGGGTTTAGTACTGACGGTTCGGTAGTAGTCGATGATGGCCCTAGTCGTGGCCGCATATTGCTGCCACGTACTGCGCGCAGGCAGGTCGAAGTACAGGGAAACGGCGGTAGCAGGGATGGTTGGGGTGTTTTCCAATTGCCATCCGGCCACAGTCTTGAGGAGCATCCCATAGACATCTCCGCCTCCGATTACTTCGTAGTTGACGTTCAAGGTCGGATACGTGGCCTTGAACCAGGACCACATTTCCTTGATCCAACGCGCATGGCTCTTCACGACTGGGGAACTCGACGCATCGCCACAAAGGAAGCCTGCAGGCTCCCAGCGACAGGGCTCCAGGTCGCCCCCAAACATCACCAACCCGAGGTTGCCATAGTTGAGCCGGCTAAGCCACGAAGCGTACCACTGTTTATCCTTCGTATAAGGGGCAGCATCTGCGAAGGCCCCTGCCGCATCGGTCTGGGCGATGAGCATGAGCTCGATGGTGAATTTCCCCGCGTTATCCCCCGAGCGGGTGATGGCCATGAAGTCGTTCACCTGTTTGACCAGGGAATCGCTTGGAACGGGATTGGCCTTATCGAGGTACTTGTAATACGTGCGGTGGTTGGCGCTGACGAGAAGGCGGATCCAGTTAACTCCTGCCTGGCGGTATCCCGCCAGGATGGCATCGATTTTCGCCCGAACGGCCGGATCGTACTGGTTTTCCAGCACCCAAGGGAAATCCTGCGCTACGCCATCGAGATAGAAGAAGGTCACTCCCCGCACGTTCCCGGCGGCACCCGGGACGGGATTGGGGGAAGCCGTAGCGGTGGGAGTTGGAGTCGGAGTCGGAGTGGCGCATCCCGCTGTGGTGACACCGACCGTCGTAGTAGTGAGCGGTGCTCCCGTTGCCTGGCTCACGAGATAAAACGTAGTCCCGTTCGTGACCCATTTTCCCGTTGCCTGGCTGTACGTTCCTGCCGGGCTTGCAGCGAAAGCGGGTCCTGTCGCAGAACCTACACGAACCTCACTCCACGTATTCGTTGTCCAGGTAAGGGTTGCGGCTCCGAGGCCTGAGCCGTCACGGGGGTTGGTGGGGTTTGGGGAGGCCCGGGGGAAAGCGGCGGGGGGGGGGGTGGGGGGGGGGATGGGAGTCGGAGGGGGGGTCGGTAACGGAGTGGGGCGCGGGAATTTCGTCGGGAGAGCATTGGGTCCGGTAATGGATGCTGCCAGTCCCCAAGGGTGACCCTGGAGGCTTCCCCAGGCGGAAATAGAACCGCAAACGATCGCCGATACGGCGAGGATTCCAACCAGATAGCGGTGCCTTGTTTTCATGGTGAGTATTATGTTTCACACCATGCTACATTAAAAGCAAATGCTACTGCAAGCGCATTTAAAGGATCTTCTCCAGGGGCTCAGCTCACACCTGCTGGTCCGAATAGTCTCCACCGACGAACCTGTTCCTGCCCTTGGTGTGCCAGGAGTGGGGATCGCTATCGGGCAACGAACGCATGATGGAGCGCGCGGTATCGGTAGAGAGCTTTTCGTTCGCCACTTTGCGCTGGAATTCTTCCCACTCTTTCGGGAGCTGCATCCCCCTGGAGCGTACCTCCCGGATCTCGAACTCCACGTCGAGCCGATCGGCATCCTTCACGATTTTGGCCTCAATGGTCGCCTGTGCACGGTATTCCTCCAGGGCGCCGAGCATGTCACCCTCCAGCTCCGTCTCAGCAAAGATATCCTTGCCAGCCAGTTCGTCATCGCGCTTCACGTACTGCCGCATGAGATAATTGGCATCCCCCGTCCGGCCCTCGGTCAGGTCGTGCACCAGGGCCATCTGGAGGATCTTCGCGGTATCCGTTACCCCCTCCTCCTTCGCGATCAGGAGGGCGATCCATCCCACGCGATAGGAATGCTCGGCATTGTTGGCCATATCCGGTCCCAGGAAATGGATCCACATCCGTGGAACGCGCCGCAATGCCCCGACTTCGAACAGCAGGTCGATATCGCGCTTTTTCATGGGGGGAGGTGGGTTTACTTGTAATCCGGCGCCTCCTCGACGATCCCCGCCTGGTGGTTGGCGAGGCGGGAGAGAGCATAGAGCAGGCTCGAGAGACGGTTGAGGTATGCTTTCGTATCAGCTCCAACCTGTACTAGGCCTTCCTCCGCGACTTGCACGACGCGCCGCTCGGCCCGGCGCGCTACTGTCCGGCTGGTATCGCACAGTGCGGCCAGCTTCGTCCCGCCCGAGATGAAGAACGTCCGGATGGGGGGTAATTCCTTCGCGATGGCCTCGATCATAGCCTCCACATGGCTCACTTTCTCCGCAGCCGTCGTCATCTCCGCCCCGGCCAGTTCCGCCTGGATGATGAACAGCTGCTGCTGGACGGAATGCAGCGTTTTCTCTACGGCCGTGCCGTCTGGCAGGGTGAAGCCCCTCTCCGCCGCTTCGACCTTGCACAGGCCAAGAACCGAGTTGGTTTCATCGAGGGCACCGAGCGCTTCCGCCACGGCGGAGCTCTTGCTCATGCGTTGGTTGCAGCCGAAAGTTGTCGTGGTGCCGTCATCGCCTTTTCCCGTGTAGAGCATGGTTTGAGGTTGGAAACGGTACCAGTGTAGGACCTAGGGTCAGCGGAAAAAAGGGAATGTCGCGGGATCCGAAAAGGACCGCCTCGGCGGTCCTTGGGAAATCCCTACCAATTCCATCCAGCATCCCATTCCGACGAACCCGGCGTGGGTTCATCCTCCGGCGTCGACCAAGCGTCATCGACCGGGGCCCAGGTCGGCTCTTCCATCACGGGATCGGAAGGTATCGGAGGAGTGATGGTTTTGATCGGAGGAAAGCAATCACTCCAGCTATATGCGCAATCCTCCGTCGAAATGGGAGTGGGCTCGAAGGAGGGATACGGGGTCGGTTCACTTATGACAATCTCCTCGTCCGCGGTTTCCACATTGCCACCCGCGGGAGCGAAGGCGTGGTCCACGGAGAGACCCTGCACATAAGAATTGATCTTCACGGTGTCAGCGTAACGGGCAGGGGTTTCTGTGACCGGCAGCTTCCCGATGTTGGATCAGGCGGTTCCGAAACAGATGCGGATATCGTACGTCCCATTCTTCATGTCCACTGGAACCACGAAGTTGACCTGGTCGATGCCGACCGCGAAGGGCGACTTGAAGCCGAAGCGCACCTGGTTGGAAGCCAGTTCGCGCGACCCGATGAAGAGCTTTACCATAGGATCGTTGTCACTACGCAAGAGTTCGAAGAATGGCTTCCCCACAGCCGGCCGTCCGGCGAAGGAGTAGGGTCGGGGAGGAAGGGTGACGGTCGAGAGTCCCATGCCCGTACCGAACAGCATGACTACTTCGCCCGCATGCGCTCGCTGGATCTCGGGAGCGTCGGTCACCGGAACGACCTTCGTCGGATCCGAGTCTGAAGCGTGCAGCACTGCTGGGATCGGGCCCTGGACGCCCGAGGAGGTGAAGAGTGCCGGGGCGAAGGGACGGATCGTTATGCCACGGCTTTCACTCGTGCCCTGTGATGTTGCCACGGTCACTTTGGCCTCGATGGAAGTGCGACTGGTCCCGAAGGAAACATTGTTCTGCATGGAGTCCAGGGGAAGCTGGACGTTGATCATGTACGGGGAGACGAAGTACAAGTATCCGGCCGTTCGGACACCGTCAATATCGAACCACACCTTGGTATCCCCCAAGTTCTGGGGCAGGACCGAGCCTCCCGAGGCGGACTGGGTAATAGTCGAGAGGCGTTCCCCATAGATCGTCAGGGCGGCTCCGGGAGCGAATCCTCCGCGCTGGGGATCGGCGGCATTCGTGACGGCGATGTTGCAGGGACCATTGCCACTGCACGTCGTCGAGGAGTTATCGATCGTTACTCCCTTCCTCACCGACCATCCGAGGGAATATCCCTGCTCGTTCTGCGCGGCGGCCATGATGGTGTATCGGCCATTGGCTGCTGTGGTGGTGTCCCATGCCAGGGCCACGCTTCCCTGCTGGTTGCCGCTCTTCGTCGCCGCGATGCGGTAGCTCGTAACCGGAGAACCATTATTTCCCTCCAGGGCGTAGAACAGGCTCACGTCACGGTAGTCTCCCCCGACCTCCACGGGAATCGTGACCGTCCCGTTGATCCGGGCAGGGAGAGTGTTCGGGAGCTCGGCGGAGGGCGCGAAGGCACCGCTGGGGCGGGGACGGAGCATCATGGCATTGCTCGTTCCCCCATGGCCGTTCGGAGCGCTTCCGTTCGCCTTCACCGTATAGGTGCGCTCGTCGTCGATCGTTATGTGCTACAATGCCACCCGGTGCTCGCGGGTGAGCTGGCCTCCGACCTTGTCCAGCTTCGTGAGGGCATCCGTCCGCAAGGGCGTGCCGGAGACGTCATACCCAGTGTCCGAGGGCCATTGCGTCTTCCAGCTCAGCATGGCGCCATCCGACGTTACGTATTCGAGCTTGCAATTCGACATTTCGAGCCCCTGGCCCGTGCTGCATCCCGCGCCATAGGATGCCTCTGTGGAGGCTTGGTCCCATGAGTCTCCTTCAGCGGAGACTCCCGAGAACGGATTGGTGATGAGGAAAAGGCCCAGGATGAGCGTGGCTGCGGATTTGGCGATGAGCTTACGCATGACAGATTCAGGACAAGTACAAAGGACCTTTTTAGCCGAAAAGGATGATTTGTCAAGTATCCCGCTCTTTGTATTCCGTAAGCAAGCCATTCACGGGTAGAAAGAGATGTCCTAAGGGGCCGGATTGGAGCGGGTAGGGGGAGTCCTGTCTCCCCCAAAGCCTCCGCAGGCTCAGGCTTTTCCTCCGACAGTCTGCCAGTCGCGCTCGGACCGATGGCGCGCGACTTGGCTTCGACTCCGATCCCCCAAAAGAGCCATGGGCGACGCTGCTCGTATTCAGGGAAAATGGAGCGGGTAGCGGGAGTCGAACCCGCGTCTTCAGTTTGGAAAACTGGAATAATAACCGTTATACGATACCCGCGCGGCGCAGATCATACCCGATTCTTTCTGGCGATCAAGGGGGCTTTTATCGGCCTTCCACTTGGAAAAAAGGGCGAAAAAGGGTATACTGAGGGGAAATAAACCAAATCCATGTCCGCAGTCCTGGAAGCCATCAAGGCCGCCGCCGTCTCGGGAGACATCCCGCGCTTCGTGACGCTGATCTTCGAATACGCCGTATCGGTCGGTGCGTCGGACATCCACATCGAGCCCAAATCCTCCGTCATCAGTGTCCGTCTGCGTACGGACGGCGTCCTGAAGGTGATCGTGCAGTATTCCCCGAGTCTCCATGCTGGAGTCGTGAGCAAGCTCAAGATTATGAGCAACCTCAAGATCGACGAGCAGCGCATCCCGCAGGACGGACGCCTGAGTACCCGTTTGGCTCACGGCGAGATCGACCTGCGCGTCTCCACGTTCCCCACCGCCAACGGTGAGAAGGTCGTGATGCGTATCGTGGACAAGTCCAAGGAAATCCCGCAGATCAAGGAACTTGGATTGGAGGGCTACAACAAGCGCGTGATCGAGGCGGCCATCGACAAGCCCGTCGGCATCCTGCTCACCAGCGGCCCCACGGGATCAGGCAAGACCACCACGCTCTATGCCTGCCTCCATCGGCTGAATAAGGACGACGTGAATATCGTGACCGTCGAGGACCCGATCGAAATCCAGATCGATGGTCTCAACCAAAGCCAGATCCAGCCCAACATCGGCTACACCTTCGCGGGAGGATTCCGCTCCATCCTGCGCCAGGACCCCGACATCATCATGGTGGGGGAGATCCGCGACCATGAGACACTGTCCGTCGCCATCGAGGCCTCCCTCACGGGTCACCTCGTCCTCTCGACCATCCATACCAACAGCGCCGCGCAGACCATCACGCGCATGCTGGACATGGGGGAGAAGGCGTTCCTCATCGCCGCCACGGTCAACGCCATCATCGCGCAGCGCCTGGTGCGCACCATCTGCGTTGACTGCCGCGTCTCCGTCAATCCCGCGCCCGAGCAGTTCGGGGAGATACGCAAGGTCCTCTCCACCGTCTCCCCGCAGGAAATGTCCGAACGCCTCCCCGCCGACATCGTGAAGAACGTGAAGCTCGCCGTAGGCAAGGGCTGCGATAAGTGCGATGGCACGGGCTACCGCGGCCGCGTCGGCATCTACGAGATCCTGGTGGTAGACGAGGAAATCAAGCAGCTGATCCTCAACCAAGCCACGGGAACCCAGATCGAACAGACCGCCATCCGCAAAGGCATGGTGTCCCTCGTCGCCGACGGCCTCCTCAAGGCCCTCGAAGGCCGCACGACAGTCGAGGAAGTGTTCCGCGTAGCGATGGGGTAGTAAGACACGCTATGAGCTCATCAATCGACAACCTCCAAATCGGAGCCCCTGAAAAGGATAATGGGTATTCTAAGGATATTGCTTTAGCTCGACGAATTGCCGACGGTGACCAAGAGGCTGAGGCAGAATTTTACGAACGTGTCCGCTCCAAGGCCATGGGAGTTGCTTTGCGGCTTATGTCTGGGAAACATGCTGACGCCGAAGATGCTTTCCATGATGCATGGGTGAACTTTGTCCAAAAAGTGAGTTATTACCAAGGAAGGGCAGCCCTGAGCTCATACTTCATACGAGGCGTGATCAATGAATGCCTAATGAAGATGAGGAGAGATAAAAAATTCCATAATCCAGGCACCGATTCTGCGACAGCAAGAGAGAACGAAGATAGATACCTATCTTGGCTCAACAGCGGAGATGGTGTGCAATGGGATGATAGGATGAATACACAAATTGATGTGAGCGCTATATTGAAAGATCTCCCCAAAGGCTATAGGCAAGCTATTCTCCTCCATGACGCCATTGGTCTAGAACATTTGGAGATTGCCGGTATTAGAGAAGTACATGAAGGTACGAGCAAAAGTCAGTTGAGTAAAGCTCGAGCAATATTCAGGCGCAGATACAGCCGTACGACAGATCCCGATTGAAGTTTCTTAGGGGTGGCTGCGTCTTCGTGAATTCGTGGTGGTCTTGAATCACTTCACTGTCACACGCATCCTTC
>CAYOUH010000028.1:0-9429 GCA_964407085.1 uncultured Candidatus Peribacteria bacterium
GCGGGCAATGATACCCTTCCCAAATTTCGCGTAGTACCCCCACTGCAAGGCGCACACAGGGATGACGAGAAAGGCCAGTCCTACGATGAGACACCTGAAGAATCTCATGAACGGGAACGGTGCAGGGAGCGGATAATACGCAAGAGGAGGAGGGCGGAGGAGAGGAGGAGAAGCCCGGACGTGAGATCAGCTATCTGCACCAGGAGAGCGTATTTCTCAGTAGATAGGACGTTGAGTACGAACACCACCGACTTGGCCAACGCGATCCCCATAAGCGCGACCAGGAGCCGAATGAATCCCGATAGGGCGCGCTCAGTCCTCCACAGGCAGTCGAATGCCACCACCAGGGCGACAAGCAGGAGGACGATCGAGAGGAACGGCAGGATGTAGTTACCCAATGAGTCCATGGCGGAACAGGTGGCGAATTAAAGTGAATCGTTGATGAAGCGTCGCAGGTCCTTCTCGGAAACCTTCGGCGGGAGGCGCCCCATCAGCTGCAAGGTGGAGATCCGGTTGTAACCGGAATACGCGAACAGGCCGAAGAAGGCGAAGCCAGCCAAGAGAACGTTCGGAGGGACGAGGGGCGCGGCACCCGAATTCCATCCTCCGTCTGCGGAACCCGAACGTGCAGAGCCATGTAGAAGCGCCTCCGGGTCACTGACCACCTGGAAGGTATCGGACGACAAGGCGCGCATGCCGCGGCTGGGGACCTGGACCACTACCGTATATTCCCCAGGGTCCGTATTAGGGGCGGTCGTGAACGTCTTGAGCAGAGAAATCTGGGTCGATACCGCCACCGTCTCGGAGGACGCTGATACGGTCCTCCCCCGCGCATCCTCGACGACGTATTCCACTGGGACGTCGACCGCTTGGCCCGCGAAGCCGAAGTTGAGCAGTTTGACTCCCACTACCACCTCCTCGCCGGGCAGGACCCGCTTGTACTTCTGCGTCACTTGGACCAGCACGTCGAAGAGCGGATCCGTGACGGCACTGTCTTCCGCGTCACGCAGCCGGGATCGTGGTACCGAGCCGGTTTCCTGCGCTACGAAGTCCAGGTAGAAGTCCAATGACTCGGTCACCCTGAGCGAGGGGATGGCGGGGTCGGTGATCGTGACGGTCACCGTATACAGTCCCGGCAGGTCGAAGGCGGGCGCCGGCCAGGAGTAGGAGCCGTCATCAGCGGTGTATGTTTTTCCGCGCATGCGGATATCCCCGGCCTCGATCTCGAACGTCACTTCGGCATTGGGGATATTGGTCTTCCCCGAGAACTTCGGGCGGTTCGAGAAGAATACCGGGATGGACCGATCCGTTCCATTTGCATCCTTGGCCAACCGCGAACCTACCTCCTGACCCGTAGCGGGCTCGATCGTAGAAGTAGGAGTCAGGACGGATCCCACTTCCGGCGGCACCACGACGAACGGGGGACGGGGAGAGGCAGGGACCGGCGCAACGGATGGGGAGGGTACGGGGGACGCGGGGAACAACGGTACTGCACCGGCATCCGTCACCACCAGGGTTTCCCCGGGACTGATCCCGGCCACGGTCGCCTTCACCGTCACGGTTGCCTGTTCGGCAGAGGCCTCCTGCCGTGAGGGGAACAGGAACGACAACGCTATGACCGCGCACGACAGTAGCAGCACCCGGCCGGAGAGGCCGGTTTGCAGTGGGGACCGGAGGATGGGTTTCGCGCGACGCATCTGGGGAATATATTCCCCTCATTCTAGCATACGGACGGCACTTTTCCCACTGTCAGACACGCGAAAAAAGACCCTTCCGCGTCTTGCTAAGCGTCAGGAGGTTTTCTTTTTGCGGGTCGGAGAACGGGTCGGAGTCGATGCCGTACGGGCCTTTGGTGCAGGGGTGGCGGCCCGGGCCTGAGCAAGGATGCGACGCTTGTATCCCAAGAGGATGAACCGGCCGGCAAGGATGATAACCAGAAGTGCCGATGCCAGCAGCGTCAGCAGTTGCCAGGGAAGCACATAGAACGCAAACCTCGCACTCCCTGTACTCGTCTCCCCGTAGGCCAGTTGGAGGTCGGCAACATAGCGGCCCATGCGCCAATCGCGAGCCTGCTCGCGAACGGCCGAGAAGAAATCCATGCCCATGGTCGATCCGGATCCCGATCCATCCTGCCATACGACATCGAACTTGCGGGTACTGCCCGGAAGGATATTGCCCTTGGTCGGGTTGGCAGGAAGCTCGGCGACAAGCATGCCCAAGGTATTGGTAATGCGGATGGTACCTTCGGGCTTGACCCTATCCCCTCCAGAGTTCTGGAAACGCCACGTGAGGCTGACCGGGAGGGAGTTGAACACCGCGGAACCGTCCGAGGAAGAGAACGCCGAGATACCACCATTCTCCTCTACCTCCCCTGAAACGCGAAGCAGGACCAGCGAACCGACCTTGGCACCGATAGCCACTTGCCCCGCAGCGGAGGGAGCGGGAGGCGTATCGTTCCAGAGAATGGCTGCGAAGTATCCCCCTGGCTTGGCATCGGCGGGAACGGTGATAGCAAAAGGGAGGGAACGTTTTTCCCCGGGCTGGAGAGTGACCGATTCGGGAACACCACCAATCCAGCCGGCCAGCCCATCCTTGCCAGGAATGAAATAGGGCGTTCCAGTGTCCCCCCGGGCCTCGAAGTTCTCGAGGGAGGAATAGAAGGTACGTTGGTCTTTCTGCTCGTTTTTCAGAATGGTTTCCCCTTGGTACGTCGCTCCGGGATCGACGGTCACCTCGAGGCGCACCGGAGAGACCGTCAGGGCCTGCGCCGAGGGAGCAAGCACCATAAATAGCGCCACCAATAACAGGGGCACGGCGGACGACACTATTCGAAGGGGGGAGGAGATCGGCCGCATACGAGGAACGGGCGGAGGGAACGGAAAAAGACGACGGGCGGAATATAGTCCATCGCGTGGGGCCAAATCAAGGATACGTGCCCCCGGGAAGCTGCAGGGGGGAGAGATTGATTGGCGCTGACGGAAAACTGTTGTGCGGCATGCATCACGGATACGCCACCGTCAGGGCATCCGCGCTCCAAAAACGAAAGAAGTCCCCCCGCAACAGAGCTGCGGGGGGACTTTGAAACCAGAAGGATACTACGCTCCGATCAGAAGTTCGGAACGGCCACGTACGTCAGGGTCGAGGTGTACGTTCCCGCTTCGGTCTGGGCTCCGACGTTCGCGACATAGCGAACGGAGTATGTCGTGTCCGCCGAAGATCCGGCAGCCGAGGCTACCTGATCCGGGAAGGCTGCGGTATCGAGCGCGAAGCCGGAGGCGGCGTAGGGGGCGGTAACCGTTCCACTCCCGCCCGAGGCTGTCATGCGTAAACCGAATTGCTCGGTTCCCGTGGTCGAGGCCGTGTTGCTGGACCCGATGGCCGAGATGGTATTGGCGCCGGAAGTCAACGTCGTACCATTGACGGTAATGACGTACCCGTTGGCGGAGTTGGTACCCGCCACGATCTGGTGCGCCTCCGCCTCGGTCGCATTCCCGCCCGAGTCGTCGGCGAAGAAGTCATTGGCGCTGTCGAGCGTCCCGAACTCGACCGTATTGTCACTGATCGAGAAGCTGAGTGTCTCGTCCACGACGGCAGTAACGACGACCTGATCATCGGACTCCACGCTGACCAGAATATCGCCCGAATCGCCGAAGGCGCCCGAAATGCCGATGGTATAGGTTCCGGGAGTACTGGGGTTGATCGAGTTGGTATCATCATACGTCAGGATGACCTTATCCCCTGCCGCTATCGCGGCGGCGCCTACACCGTCGGAGGGCGCGGTCAGGGTCAGGATACGATTCTGCGTTCCGGAGAATACCGCACCCCAGGCCGTAGCGGACGGGCTGGCAGCCAGCGTTTCCGAAGTCTCAGCGCCCGTAGTCGCACCGTGGGTGAAGGTCAGCGAACCGATGGTCTTGCTGGTGAAATTGAAGTCGGAGGGGAAGGTCACGATGATCGTGTCGGTGTTGTCCGCGGCGCCCGTCGGCGTGGTAAACTTGATGACATGACTGGAAGCCGTAGACACCTTGAGTCGCGACATGGTGTCCGATTTGGCAGTCAATGAGGCGGCGTAGGCATCGTCAAACGCGAGCGACCAAGCGAAGAGGACCACCGCATGGATGGCCAGCATGGCGAAAGCGGAGCTTCGGCGGGAGATCGAACGCACGGAGGCTTCTGAACGCGGAAACATAATGAAGTGTGTTTAGGATATACGTTTTCTTTTTTGGTCCTCGATCCAGACGATGCAAAAGCACAGTTCGGTGGAGGAATACTAGTGTACCAAAAAACACTAAAAAATAAAAATGTAAAGCGCGATGATTCAGAAATTCGGCACGATGACGTACGTGAGCGTCGCCGTGTAGGCCCCGGCCTCAGTCGCCGAGGTGATGTTGGCCAGGTAGCGGACAGAATACGTCGTGGCAACGTCATCTCCGTCGGCATCGTTGGCCACCTCGTCGGGAAATGCTGCGGTATCGAGCGCGAAGCCGGCTGCGGAATACGGAGATTTGACAGAACCGTTGCCGCCCGACTCCGTCATGCGCATGCCGAACTGTTCCGTGCCTGCGGAAGAGGCGGTGTTCGTCCCCCCGATGGCACTGATCGTGTTGCCGCCGGAAGTCAGCGTGGTTCCGCTCACCGTGATGGAATACCCGCTGCTGGCGTTCGTGCTGGCGATGATCTGATGGGCTTCGACTTCAGTCGCGTTGCCGCCCGAGGCGTCGGCATAGGTAGCGGAGGAAGAGCTTAGCGTTCCGAAGTCGGCCGAGTTGGAACTCATCGAGAAGCTGAGCGTATCCGAGGCCGACGCTGCAGCGGTGCCACAGACCTTCGTCGTGTATGCTGATGAATCACCTACATGCGCGTTAGTCGTGCCGGAGATGGACGCCAGGGTCGTGTCGTACCCAGTACAGTTGGAGGCCTGGTAGCCAATCGTCACGCTCCCGCTGGAGACGGAAAGGCAGACATCGTTGGCGTAGTTGCTCTCGCTGTTCTGCTCGGCGTGGGCGTTCGTGGTAGTACTGAGCTTAAGCACCGTGGCGAAGGTTCCTGAGCATGCGGTTCCAAGTCCAGTCACTCCACTACAGCACACTAACTGGGTGTAGTTGGATTGCCCGGCGAGTTCGGCCTGGGCATTGGATGTCGCCTGCATGCGGAACACCACCGTCCCGGATGGACAGCTGGTCGTGACGGTGCATGTAAGTGTGCCGGCAAAAGCGCGTGGCACGAGACAGAGGCCGAAGAAAAAGACAGTGATCGTAAGCCTCCAAGGAAGAAATGGGAGTCGCATCGGCTAGGACGAAGTGCGGACGAAGATCGCCGGGATGGGTACGGCAGTGATGGCGGCGGCTCCTGCAGTGAATGGGTTGGGAAGGGCGGCATACGTGCGGGATACATCCCAGCCGAACTGCGCGTTGGTCGGCAGCGTCGAGGCGTATCCGAGAACGGGATGGAGCGAGGCCACAGCGAAGGTACGAAGCGTGGCCGCTGCTGACCCGTCGGCTGTGTGCGCCAACCAGTACAGTCCCGGATCAAGCGTCACGGGCAAACCTGTGGTGAACGTTTTAACCCCTGTCGAGGTCGTAACCGCCGTCCCCGCGTCAACGACCAGGGCTCCGGGATAATTATTTCCATTGTCCGCATAGATGCCGACGCGCACGTTGCTAGCCGTTCCAGCGGTCGTTACGTTTACGGCCATCTGGTCTACGGTCATGACCTTACTGACGACGAAAGGAATAGCACGCAGACGGTTGACCGTCGGGGCGCCCGTTGTCAAAGCCGTACCTGTATTGGGCGAGCTATACCATTGGTTGAGCGTGCTCCCTTTCGATTTGTACGCGGAGAGATCGTAGTCACGGCGTTCCAGGATCCGCCAGTTCGTGCCATCAGACTGGAGAAAAACCGACTCCCCGCGTTGTGAAAGCGTAATGGACAGCATCCCATCGATCGTCTCGGAGCCGTTTCCATCGATGGTGACGAGGTTGGCCAGGGCGGTATCGATCTTCTTGATGAAGAAGATGGTATAGGGCGTGGATGAAGCGGCTGTCGGAAGCGTAATGGTGAAAGCAGCAGAGGTAGCGTCCGCGAGGACGACGGTTTCGGAGGCGGTGAGCGTGGCGGTAGTCGTCTTCGTCACCTGGTTGAAATCGATCTCGGAGGCCGGATGACCGGGATTGGGCGTGGTAGCGGACGCGATCTGGACGAGTGCGAAAACTATGCCCGCCGCCAATGCAAAACGGAGTACCGACTTGCCCGTGATTTCTAGGCGCAGGGTCATGAGGCGGGAGGCGTGGGTAAGGCGGTGAGGGAGGGGTCGAAAGCGGGAGCGCCGGGAATCGTGGAGCCCGATCCTACGAGCACGGCGAATTCACCGAGATATTCCTTTTGCATGCGGCAGTCACTCAGGTACCTTCCCCCGCACTGCGCCTCCGGCAGGGTATTGGCGAAGATGAATGTCCCCAGCGGCAAGCTCACCGCGGGCAGGGCGATCGTTCCGTCATCCCCCACCTCCGCAGCGAAGACATTGGACGGTTCGGGGGCGGTATCGGGATCGTCCATCCAGTAAATTTCCATAACGCTACGCGGATACCCACTAAAGACGCGGATCGTATCCCCCGAGTAGTAGAAGGTCCGTGAGAGGGGCGCCGGATAGGGTCCGACGAGAACATCGCTTGTCGGTGCGTCACCGAAGGAAAGGACATTCTCGTCGGGAGCTTCCAGGCCGTAGAGGATTTCGGCGAGGCCGAGGGAATAGGACGCAGTCGAGGGTGGTGGCGTTTGGGGTAGCGAGCCGTAGAGCAGGTCTGAGAGCAGCTCCGATCCCTCAGGTGCCGGACCCGCATCGAGCCCGAGGATGTCGCGGGCCGTCACGCCCGAGCCGGTGATCGGCTGCTGTTTCCGGATAGTTCCCGATCCGGTCGGGGCGGCATCTTCGCGGGCAAATGCCAGGGGTGGGGGACCCTTGGGCTGAGAGCGTGTGAGGGCGAAGATCAGAGCGAAGCTCAGGATTAGGCCGGTTCCGGCGACGAGTTTTCGGGCGAGGGTAGGTTCGTTGCGCATGCGAGATAGGGCGACGGGAGTATAGCACGCGGGCCCACGCAGTAAACAACGGGGCTCCCCTCCCCTCGCCTCGTCCTGTATGGCAGTGCGGACCAGGAATATTGCCTTGTTCGACGAGAACAATGCCACGATCCCCCCGCAACCCCAGTACAACAAACGCGGATGGAACGTACCAGCCGAGATCCACACGGAGGATTCCTTTCCTCACAGCCCGATACCGGAGAACCCCACCCCCCGAGGGGACTATTCTTCCCTCAGTGCGATGGCCAGCATCTTCGCCGCTTCGGCACGCGTGGCGGTGTTACCCGGACCGAATTCCCCGGTCGGATTCCCCTCTGCATCCTCGTAGCCTGACACCACACCCTGGGCGACCCCGCAGGCCAGGTATCTCGCATACCATGCTGTCGGATCCACATCGGTAAACGAAGCCTGGATGCCCATTCCACACTCCTGCGGGTACTGCAGCCGCACGATCATGGCCACCATCTCGGCCCGCGTGATCTCCTGATCCGGATGGAAGCCGCCATCACCGTATCCGCTCACAGCTCCGAGTTGCTTGGCCTTGATGACCGCGGGGGCCGCCCAGTGGGAAGCCTCGACGTCGTTGAACCCCGTCACTGGCGCCAGCGTCGAGCCGCTACCCGATTTCTCGGCATCTTGGAGGGCCGGATATTTGGAAACCATCAGCATTTTCACGAACTCCGCCCTGGTAACCGTACGATCCGGAGCGAATCTGCCTGTCGCATTACCCTCGGCATCGCGGTATCCGGAGACCGCACCGCGAGAGACCAACTCCTGGATGTAGACCTGGCCCCAGTGAGTACGGGTGTCGACGAACGTCACCGGCCGTGTCGGACCCTGCACGGTTTCCTGCGGAGCGCTCACGGGAGAGGTCGGCGCGATCAGGACCGTCGTTGCAAACCCGCCGCCGCCTCCACCCCCACCGCCCGGCTGGGGGGCGGGAGTTTCAGCCGTGGCGGTGAAGGATTGGGCCGCATCGGAATGATCAGAACCGAACCTAACGCGCAGATGGAACCAATAGTTCCCCGGCGCTGACACGGTAGAACCGAGCGCTGTATCGAAGTTCTCCCCCGGCTGGATCAGCTTGGCTGCGGAGGAGCCGAATACGTCGTCCCCCCCACCGCAGAGGTTGGAGGCGGAATTCGTTACGCACCAGTCATACTGGTATTCGTACGCTACCGAGCCTTCGTTCGTAATCCGCACGCTGGTACTGACGACCGGAGTAACGACGTCAGCGAAGCCCTGGATGAGGACCTGTGCAGGAGGACCGGGGGTAGCCATGACTGTGGAGGAGGCCGATCCTTGGCCTATGGCGTTCTTGGCCGATATCCGGAAATCATACGAGTTATCATTCGCAAGACCGGTCACGGTCGTGCCGGGGACCGTGCCCACGCCGTCGCTGAAAACGGACCAGACACCACCCGTCGTCAGTTTGTATTCGATGACGTAGTCGGTGATAGCGGAACCGCCATTCGAGACCGGGGCCGACCAGGTCAGATCAATGCTCGTGTCTCCCACGGTCGCTGCCAGGTTCGTCGGCGCGTCCGGGACGGAAGCCGGGGTGACCGAGTTGCTGGTTCCCGAGGTGGAGCTCGTCCCCGCGGCATTGGTCGCCGTGACGGTGAAGGTGTAGGTCGTCCCGTTCGTTAAGCCAGTTACCGTCGCCGAAGTGGTACCACTGGTGGCGGAGAAGCCGCCGACGTTCGAGGTGACGGTGTAGGAGGTGATGGCGGAACCACCATTGGAAGCCGGAGCCGACCATGACAGTGTGGCGCTCCCATTACCCGCCGTTCCGGCCAGGTTGACCGGGGCATCAGGAACGGTGGCAGGAGTGACGGCATTGGAAGCGGAGGAAGCAGCGCTCGTTCCTACGGCATTAGTGGCGGTGACGGTGAAGGTGTAGCTGGTGCCGTTCGTAAGACCCGTAACCGTAATGGGGGAAGCTCCGCCAGTGGCAGAGAAGCCTCCGATGTTAGAAGACACCGTGTAGGAGGTGATGGCGGAACCACCATTGGAGACGGGAGGTGTGAAGGTGATGGTGGCTTCGCCATTGCCACGGACGGCGGAGACTCCCGTGGGGGCATCAGGAACGGTAGCAGGAGTGACGGAGTTACTCGTCGCCGAGGCAAAGCCCGTGCCGAAGGCATTGGTTGCCGTCACCGTGAAGGTGTAGGTCGTCCCGTTCGTAAGTCCCGTAACCGTGATGGGAGAAGAAGAGCCCGTGGCAGAGAAGCCGCCGATGTTCGAAGAAACCGTGTAGGAGGTGATGGCGGAACCGCCGTTGGAAGCCGGGGGAGTGAAGGTGATGGTGGCTTCGCCATTGCCACGGACGGCGGAGACGGAGGTGGGGGC